>JACIWP010000357.1 GCA_014360855.1 Anaerolineae bacterium | reverse complement strand
AGGGCTGGGGCCTTTTCGTATCATTATTTGTCCCCTACCAGCTCCCGTTCCAGCACGCCGGTCATACAGCCGATGGCGCCGGCGGCCTTCATCAGCTCGTCCACCTCGACCTCGTGACAGGTGATGCCGGCACGCTCGTACAATGACCGGGTGACCGGGTTGCCGGCTGGCATCAGCACCCGCCGGGGGCCCAACGTCACCAGGTTCAGCGCCATGCCCTGCTCCGCCTCCCGCTCATCCGGGATGAAGAGCACCCGGAAGCCGCGCTGGTGCAGTGCTTCCACCGCGGCATACGGCACGCGCCCCGGCCAGGCCAGCGCCAGGTCGCGATCCACGATGCGCAGGGTGCCCATCAGATGCATGGCGCCGTAGGGCAGTCCGACTTGAATAATCTCCACGCCCAGCTCCCGCAGGGTGCCGGCGACCTGCGCGGCGCCCTCGGCATTGGTGCGGATGCCCGTTGCCAGCAGGATCGTGCGGGGGTCCAGCCACATGGCGTCCGCGCCTTCAAAGGTGCCGCGGCCGTGCACGGTGTGCAGTATGGGGATGCCCAGTTCCGCCAGCCGGCGCGCTACCCAGCGCTCCTCGCCGGCGCGCACGGTGGACGCCGGCCGGCCGACAACTGCTCCCTCCGGGGTCATGAAGAACAGGTCGGCGGCGAACAGGAGGTTCGGCGGCGGCACGTGGGAGGGCGCGACCAAATGGACGGTCACGCCGGCGGAGCGGTAGGCGTCGGCCAGCGCGCGATGCTGGCGGCGCGCCAGGCCGGCGTCTATCGGCGCCAGCATCTGCACAGCGTTGGGATCCCGGATATCCTCCAGCTCCGGCCCTGGCTCGTGCAGGAGCACAGCGCGCAGAGGAGCCCATTCCGAATCTACGCCGCAAGGATGCCAGAGGAGGCCGATTTCCTGTCGCGTGCTCTGCCGGCGCGGGGACCATCCCTCGCCCCCATAGGCGGAGGTTTCGTATATGGAGAGGGCCGGCTGTTCACCACCGCTCATAGCTCACCAGTTCCTCCAGCGGCTTACGGCGTTTCGGGCGCGGCTCGTCGGCCGGATAGCCCAGCGGGGTGAAAGCCAACGGCTCCGCGTCCGCCGGGAGGCCCAACACCTGGCGGGCGGCGTCGGGGTCAAAGGCGCCGATCCAGCAAGTCCCCAGCCCCAGGTCTGTCGCCGCCAGGATCAGGTGGTCCATGGCGATGGCAACGTCCACATCCACATAGGCCTTGCCGTCGCGGCGCACCCAGCTTTTGCCGGGGATGCCCACTGCGGCGATGACAATGGGGGCCTGTACGAACCAGTCGGCGGGATAAATCCTGCGCAGTTCGTCTTCCCGCCCGCGCGTGTGAATAACGATGAAGCGGAAGGGCTGGCGGTTGGCCGCGGTGGGAGCCAGCCGCGCCGCTTCCAGCACCTGGCGCACCTTTTCCTCTTCCACCTCGTTTGGGCGGTAGGCGCGCACGCTGTAGCGTTTGCGGATCACTTCGGAGAATTCCATGACCACCTCCTTGAATGGGTGAAAGTCATGCCGGCGCGAGGAGCACCGTGACGTTATTATACCATGTCATCCTGGGCGCAAGTGGCTGAGGGTCGCCCGGGCGCCGTCGTACACGCTCCAACTGTCGGCGAAAGCGGTGACGAACAGGAAGCCCATGTCGAGATATTTCTGAGCGTTATTGGGACCGCAGGCGATGCCGGGGATTTTGCCGGCCTTTTGGCAGGCGGCCAGCACATGGCGAATGGCCTCTTCGTGCCGGCGCTGATCCGCCGGCTGGCCCAGGTCCAGGCCCATGGAGTTGGCCAGGTCCGCCGGCCCGATCCAGCAGGCATCCACCCCGTCCACCCGCATGATGGCTTCAGCGTTCTCGACGGCCTGCCCGGATTCGATCTGTACTGCCAGGAACACCTCGTCATTGGCGGCGGCGCGGTAGTCCGGGCCGTAGATGCGACAGCCGTAGGCGCCCTCGGATCGGCCGCCGCGCGGGGGATAGCGCATGGCGAAGGCCGCGGCTTCCGCGTCCGCCGGCGTGTGTACCATCGGGACGATAATGCCGAGCGCCCCGCGGTCCAGCATGGCGCCGATGAGGTAGAAATCGTTCTTCCCCACGCGCACCATGGGCACCGCGCCGGCCAACCGGACGCAGTGAAACGCGTCCATGGCCGACTTCGGGTCCCAGATGCCGTGCTGGTCATCCAGCAGGACATACTCACTGCCGGCCAGCGCCAGCAGTTCCGCCGCCAGCGGCGAACCCAGGGTGGCCAGCCCGCCGATGGAGGGCTTGCCGGCCAACAGTTTCTCTTTCACGGTGTTCCAGCGCATCATGCGGTATGCTCCTTGCGTCCAACGAGGATGACTGACCGCCGGCGAGCTTCCCGCCGGCCTTCGTCATCCTAGCATAGGCGGGCCGGCGCGTCAAATTTGCCGCAAATGTGCCAGGCCCTTCCCCGGGGATGAGGAAGGGCCTGGCCGCTTGGCGCGCAGAGAAAGAGGGAAGAAAGGAGATGGGCTATCCTTTGACAGGCATGCTTTCTTTCTCCAGGGCCGGCAAGATGTACTCCTCCACGAAGGCCTTGACATTATCCGGGTCGACATGCATGACCTTATGCCGGCCGATGGTCA
>JACIWP010000356.1 GCA_014360855.1 Anaerolineae bacterium | reverse complement strand
GCGCCGTGATAACCGCTTTCGCGCTGCGGTGCGGGTGGGTGGTGTCCCCTGCGCCGTGCATGTCCCCAATTCCGGCCGGCTGGGCGAGCTTTTTATCCCCGGCGCGCCGGCATATATCCGCCTGCACCCGGACCCGCGCCGCAAAACCGCCGGTGACCTGATCCTGGTGGAGCATGCCGGCCGGCTGGTGTGCGTGGACGCGCGCCTTCCGCCGCGCCTGTTGGTGGATGCCTGGCAGGCCGGCCGCTTGCCGGCGTTCCAGGCATATCAGCGGGTCCGGACGGAGACGGTTCATGGGGCCAGCCGGTTGGACCTGCGCTTCGAGGCCGGCGACGGCAGTGCCTGCTGGGTGGAGGTCAAATCGGTCACCCTGGTGGAGGAGGGCATCGCTCGCTTCCCCGACGCCCCTACGGAGCGCGGCCGCCGGCACATGATGGAGCTGGCGCGACTGGCGCAGGAAGGCATCTGCAGTGCAGTGGTGTTTGTGGTACAGCGGGAGGATGCGGAATCCTTTGCCCCGCACGATGCCGCGGACCCGGCGTTTGGCCGGGCACTGCGGGAAGCCCGCGATGCCGGCGTGCGGGTGCTGGCGGTGCGCTGTCGTGTCACGCTGGAGGAGATCGGGGTCTTGGGGCCGGTTCCGCTGGCCTTTTAGCCGCGCGGCCGGCGCAGGAGCCGCGCCCTGCGGAGCGCCTTCTCGCCGAAGCGCTGTCGAATGGAATCCACCGCTTGGTACAAGGCGCGCTGTCGCCGGCGCAGTGTCTCCTCCTCATCCGCCGGCAGAAGGCTCAACTGCCAACCAGTGGTGCGGAGCTGCTGCATCCCCACGCCCAACAGCCGCACCGGCCGTCCCCGCTCCCAGGCCTGTTCCCACAGCCGGCGGGCATGGCGGTAAATTTCCCCGTCAATATCAGTAGGTTCCTCCAGGGTTATCTGGCGGGTGATGGTGCGGAAATCGCCATAACGGATCTTAACAAATATAGTGCGTCCCTGCAGGCCGTAGCGGCGCAGTCGGGCGCCCACTTTTTCGCTGAGGCGCAGTAGCTCTGCGTCCAGGAAAATGGGATCCGCGATATCCTGGGGGAAGGTCTCCTCATGGCTGACGGTGCGGGGGTTGCCGGCGTCCGGCACGACAGGCCGGTGGTCGGTGCCCTGCGCATGGAGCCAAAGCTCCACGCCGAAATTCCCCAGCCAGCCCTCCACTTGGGCGCGGGAAAGGCGGGCCAGGTCGCCGATGGTGCGGATGCCGGCGGCACGCAGTTTGCGGGCGGTGACCCTGCCGGCCCCCCACAGCCGCTCGATGTCCAGCGGGGCCAGGAAGGCGGCCTCTTCCCCGTGGGGCACCAGCACCAGGCCGTGCGGCTTGCCGTAATCGGAGGCGATCTTGGCCACCAGTTTGTTGCCGGCGATGCCCAGGGAGACGGAAAGCCCGACCTCTTCCTCGATACGGCGCTGGATGCCGGCGGCTAGCGCCAGAGGCTCGCCCCAGCGGCGCTCACAGCCGGTCACGTCCATGAACGCCTCGTCGATGGAAACCTGCTCCACCAGTGGGGTGTACTCCTGTAGGATGGACATCACTCGTTCGGAATATTCCCGGTAGAGGCTGTGGCGAGGTGGGATAAGGACGGCTTGAGGGCATAGGCGCAGGGCCTGGGCGGTGGGCATGGCAGAGCGGACGCCGAAGCGGCGTGCGGCATAGGAGGCGGAAGCCACCACGCCCCGATGCTCGGGTGGGCCGCCCACGATGATGGGCTGGCCGGCAAGCTCAGGGCGCAGTAGCTCCTCGACGGAAGCGAAGAAGGCATCTACATCCAGATGGATGATCCAGCGTGCGGGCATGGCCGGCATCGCTTGGGCCGGCGGGCAAGGACGGCATCGACGTCGCCCCGGCCCGCCGGTTGTCTTCAGGCTACAGGATCAGAGAATCTCGACCAGCTCGATCGCAAAGGTGAGGTCCTCGCCGGCGAGTGGGTGATTGGCATCCAGGGTCACCTCGTCGTCGGTGATCTCGGCCACCGTCACGGCAAAGACATAGCCGTCGGCCTGCCGCACCTGCAGACGCTGACCGACCTCCAGCTCCAGATCGGGAGGGAACTCGGAGCGGTCAACCGTCAGCACCATATCCTCATAATAGGGACCATATGCCTCATCGGCCGGAATGGTGACGGACTTGCGCTCACCCGGTTCCATGCCGACCACTGCCTCTTCGAAGCCGGGGATGACCTCGTTCTCACCCAGGGTGAACTCGAGGGGTTCCCGACCCATGGAGGAATCGAACACCGTGCCGTCGTCCAGGGTGCCGATATAGTGCACCCGAACCGTGTCGCCAACTTTTGCTTTTGCCATCGCTTTTTTCCTTTCTTTTTTCAACTTTCCCGGTAGGGGAAGGCGGCATTATCGTGATGGAGGGGACGCATGGCAAAACGCCCCGTGTCACGCTGGAAATGGGCTGAAACACTCGCCATGCAAAGCTCGTTCAGCGGGCCTTCGCTCGGTGGGGAGTGAAGTTGACCTGCCAACGAGTCCTGTACTACGAGGATCGCAGCTCCTTTCTATAATGAATTATACACCCCTGGGGGGAATTTGCCAAATAGCAGGTGAGGGAAGTGCGAGTTTTCCTGTCCCTA
>JACIWP010000355.1 GCA_014360855.1 Anaerolineae bacterium | reverse complement strand
GGCTTCGCATACCATGTCCACTTCTTGCTCGCGCATGACGCCGGAGAAGGGCAGGGCCAGGCAGGTTTGCCCCAGCTCCTCGGTCACCGGAAAGTCTCCCTCCTCGTAGCCGAAGCGCTGGCGGTAGAAGGGCTGGAGGTGGATGGGGCTGAAGTACGGCCGGCTGGGGATGCCCATCTCTTCCAGGCGGGCCAGGACGGTGTTGCGGTCCGCCGGCGGCATGATGCGCACGACGTAGACGAACCAGCTCATGCGCGTTGTGGTGGGAGCGACATAGGGTGTGGCGATCCAGGGGATATCCGCCAGCCGCTCGCGGTACCAGTCTGCCACCTGCTGGCGTTTGTCCAGCAGTTCGTCCAGCCGGCGCAGTTGGGAAAGCCCCAATGCGGCGCTCATCTCGTCCAGCCGGTAGTTGTAGCCCAGCCGACTGTGGTTCAGCCAGGCATCGAACACATCGCGCCCCTGGTTGCGGAGGGAGCGGAACAGCGCGTCCCAGTCCTCGCGGTCGGTGACGATGATACCGCCTTCGCCCGTGGTCATCTGCTTGTTGGGGTAGAAGGCGAAGACGCCGGCATCCCCCAGGGTCCCCGCCATGCGGGACTTATAGCGCGCCCCGATGGCCTCACAGGCATCCTCGATGATGGTCAGGTTGTGCCGGCGGGCGAGGGAGATGAGCGGGTCCATATCCGCCGGCTGTCCGAAGGCATGCACCGGCAGGATGGCGCGCAGTTTGCCCAGCCGCACGCCGGCGGCCCCCCGCAGGGCCGGCGGAAGCCAGCGGCGCGTCGCGCTCCCGCCGGCCAGCAGGGCCTCCACCGCTTCCTGGGCCTGCACCGGGTCTATATTGCCGGTCTGTCGGTTCACATCCACGAAGACCGGGATGCCGCGTTCATACAGGATGCAGTTGGCCGAGGCCACAAAGGAGAAGGGGGTGGTGATGACGAGGTCATGTTCCGTCACGCCGGCGGCGATGACCGCCAGATGCAGGCCGGCGGTGCCGCTGTTCACCGCTACGGCAAAGCGGCTTCCCACATATTCCGCCATGGCCTGCTCAAAGGCGGCCAGGCGCGGCCCCAGGCTCAAATAGGGGGTCTGCAGGACCTCCAGGACCGCCTGGCGGTCGTCATCGTTCAGGTCGGGGCTGGACATGGGTACGCGCATGGGTGCACTCCTTCAGGGTGCGTCCCCGCAGTGTCGTGCATGCGGGAATGGGAAGGTGCGATGGTAACGCCGGCGGCATTATACCACACTTGGGCGGAGACAGCATACGGGCGGGGTGAACAAGTCTGTGGGCTCGTGTCCTTTCCATAACGCTTTCGCTCTTGTCAAGAGCGGCGTTTTCGTGTATACTGCGAATGTGGCCTGTCTCCATCGGTTTTCAATTCGCCATCTTCTCACTAAGGAGTGGTGCGGTGAAAGTTTCCTGCCTGCAAGACCGTCTCGCCAAAGGGCTTTCCATCGTCAGCCGCGCGGTGACCAGCAGAGTCCTGCCCGTCCTCTCCAACGTCTTGATTGCGGCGGATGACGCGCGCTTGAAGCTAGCCGCTACCAACCTGGAGATCGGCATCACCTGCTGGATCGGTGGAAAGGTAGAGGAGGAGGGGGCGACGACCGTGCCGGCGCGCCTGCTCACGGAGTTCGTCAACTCCTTGCCCCGCGATGCCAAGATCGATATGTCGCTGGATGTCCGCACCCAGACCCTCAACCTGCGCTGTGCTCAGCACGACGCGCGCATTAAGGGCATGGACGCCAGCGAGTTCCCGGTCATCCCCACCGGCGACGGAGCGCAGCCGATTCCTGTCCCTGCCGAGGCGTTCCGCCATATGCTGGAGCAGGTGCTTTTCGCCGCCGCCACCGATGAGACCCGCCCCATCCTCACCGGTGTGCTCACCGAACTGCGCGGCAATACCCTGACCCTGGCCGCCGCCGATGGTTTCCGCCTGGCGATGCGGGAATACACCCTTGGCCGGCCGGTGCCGGAGCCGATCAGCATTATTGTGCCGGCACGCGCCTACAACGAACTTGGTCGCGTCATCAGCCAGGTCGAGATGGAAGAGGATGCCGATCTCGACATCATCATCACGCCGCCTCAGAACCAGATCCTGTTCCAGCTTCATAACGCCGATCCCAACGTGGACTTTGTCTCACAGCTTATCGAGGGCAATTTCCCCGATGTGCGCGCTATCATCCCTACCACCTGCAACACGCGCGTCATTATAGATACGCAGGTTCTTTTGGGGGCACTGCGGGTGGCCTACCTGTTCGCTCGCGATTCGGCCAACATCGTGCGCCTGAACATCACGCCGGGCGGTGAGGTGGGCGCCGGCAATCTCCAGATCACCGCTTCCTCCCCTGAGCAGGGCGACGACGTCAGCATTCTGGAGGCCAGCGTGGAGGGCGACCCCATCGAAATCGCCTTCAATGTGCGCTATCTGATCGATGCCGTCTCCGCCATTCATGAGCCGGAGGTCGTGCTGGAGACCACCGCACCATCTCGCCCCGGCGTCATCCGCCCCAACGGGAATCCCCAGTACGTGTGCGTGATCATGCCTATGCACATCGGCCGCTAGTAACCGGGCGACAGACGCCGACTGCTAAAGGGACTACTCGGCCCCTTTCCTGTGCTTGCAGGGAAGGGGCCATTTGACATTTCCTCCCGCCGGCCTATAATAATT
>JACIWP010000354.1 GCA_014360855.1 Anaerolineae bacterium | reverse complement strand
GAACTGTTCCTGGAGCACCACCAGGGCGATGATAAAGCCCACCGCCACCAGCGCGCGCTGGGCGTGGATCATGCGGCGCTCATCGGTGACGTAATTGCGCGCCAGCCAGTAGGTGACGGCCGGCATCAGGAAGGACTCGAAGTACCAGGCCAGGCTGGCCGGCTTGTTGAACGAAGCGGTAATGGAGATCGCCACGCCGATAAGCGTGAGCAGGACGAAGAAGTCGACGCGCGTGACCGACACCAGCCGGCGCCGGCCGGTGGCCGCCTGCGCCAGCACCAGCGCCACCAGCATCGCCAGGATGAGCCGGCTGAGGCTCAGGTCGGGGATGCCCCGGCCTAATGAGATGTGCAGATGGAAAAATCCGAAGAAGGGCGCCACCACGATCCAGATGAAGAACAGGAGCACTGGGTTGGCCAGCAGCAGGACGATGAAAAACAGGAAGCCGGAATAGGTGATGACGTTCTCCGCGCCCGGCTCCATCAGGCGCTTGCCCAGGAATCCCCCCAGCGCCAGCGCCAGCAGGGATAACAGCAGTGTTCCTGCCGCTTTCAGCGCCTTCCAGGCCGATTTGGGAATACCTTCCAATCCGTCTTCCATCATACTCCTCTACATATCATCCCGCGCCGGCGGACATCTTCAAGATACAGTAGGCCGCGGTCATGCCGGCCATGCCGGCCAGCCATACCAGCCGCAGGAAGCGCCGCTCCCCCAGCAGGGGGTCCACCAGCAGGACCAGCACCGGCATCCAGAGAGCGAAAAAGCGCTCCCCCACGTAATCCGATATCCCCACCAGGCCGGCGAAGACCGCCGTCCAGCCCCACAGCATCCATGCCTTATCATCGGGCCGGCGGCCCTCCCGCACCCACCAGGCCCATCCGATGACCAGGCCGTTCAGCCACAACAGCCCTTCCATCAGCCAGGGGATCGCCGGCCCGGCCGCTCCGTGGACCAGGTCCAATGCGTGCAGGATAATCCCCTCGGCGGTATCCGGCGCCCCCGGGCCGAACG
Source organism: Anaerolineae bacterium (assembly GCA_014360855.1). NCBI lineage: Bacteria > Bacillati > Chloroflexota > Anaerolineae > Anaerolineae bacterium. The sequence continues at coordinate 1,670 of JACIWP010000354.1, read as the reverse complement.
CCGGCCGGAACAGCACGAACAACGGCAGGGCCAATATCAGCCAGGCCGCCTGCCGCCGCGCCCTCCACACCGTCGGCCAGGCTGTCCATGCCGCCGGCGCCGCGTACAGGCCGGCGAAGATCAGCATAAACATCACATGTTCCGGGTGCAGGCGCAGGGGATGCAGTCCCTGCATGGACGGCGGCACCAGCCCACCCCACGTCACCAGCAGGGGTATCACCAACAGCGCCGGCAGAGCGATAGCCAGCGCCTCGCCGGCCGCGCCCCACGTCAGCCGGCGCCTGCGCACCACCCGTCCCAGCCACCATATCCCTGCGCCGGCCGGCAGGAACAGGTAATGCTGGCGGCAGTAGACAGCCAGGGTAGCGGACAGCCCGCCGGCCAGCAGGGCACGCCACCCCTTTGCGCCGGCCTCCAGGTACCAGCCCATTGCCAGCACCGCGAAGACCAGCCCCACGTTCACCGTGTAAATCGTGAAGCTGTGCAGGAACACATAGGGCGAGAGCGCCAGGACCAGGCCGGCCAGCAGGGGCATGGGATAGCCCTGCCGGCGCGCCAGCCGGTAGAACGCCAGGAAGCCGGCGTAGCTCACCAGCGTGGTCAGCACCCGCAGAGCCGGCAGGGTCAACCCGAAGACGCGCCCCCAGGCTGCCCACAGAATATAGGGCAGGGGGCCGGTCGCCGAGTGATAATCCTGCCAGGGCACCTGCGGCCAGGCCCGGGCAAACTCCTGGATCACCCCCCAATGGAACTTGGCCTCATCCGTCTGCGCCGGGAAGGCCCAACCTGTGGCCAGGCCGGCCGCCAGCAGGGGCAGGGCCAGCAGAAGGGCCGCCCGTATATCCTGCCGGTCAGGCCGGCTTGCGCGCCACCATGACATAGCCCAGTGTATTCCTCTCCAGAGGCTGTAAGCGGTCCAGCGCCAGGCCGGCCAACTGCGTCAGCGCCACCCAGGGCAGGATCAGCGCCGCACACAATGCGAACGCCGCCCGCCGGCCGCGCCGGCGCAGGGGCCGGCAGGTCACATCATACAGATAGGCGCTCCAGCGCTGGGCCATCATGGCCCAGAAGCCGCCGCGCGGCTGGAGCAGGACCACCTCCAGGCCGGCCTGCTCCGCCAGATAGGCCAGGCCGTAGCGCGTATAGCGGTAGTAATCGAACGGCTCCTGGTGCAGGCCCCACTCCTGCGGCACAGTGATCAGCGCGTATCCGCCGGGCCGCAGGACGCGGGCGATCTCGCGCATCATCTGCGCCGGCTCCGGCACATGCTCCAGCACCTGGGTGCACAGCACGGTGTCCACCGCGTGCGAAGCGATGGGCAGGCGCTGGCCATCGGCCCAGATATCGGCCTGCTCGCCGCCGGCCGCGGCCCAGATATCCCCCGAGACCGGCGGATAATCCAGGCCCACATACCGCCGCACCCGGGGCAGGAACAAATGGGCATGCCGGCGCTGTCCACAGCCCACATCCAGCAGAAGCCCGCCGGCGAACTCGCTGGCCTCTTTCAGGCCGCGTTCCAGCAGGGCCTTCTCCAGATGCTCCGGCTCGAACCAGCTCCGCTCCCACCAGGCATTGAGCCGGCGGCGCCATCCCGCCCCCATCAGGCACCCTCCCAGACGCGTTCGTAGACGGCCTGCACCTGCGCCACATGGGCCTCCAAGCTGAAATGC
>JACIWP010000353.1 GCA_014360855.1 Anaerolineae bacterium | reverse complement strand
CGCCCGCACCGGCGACCAGCCCAGCGCCAGGTGCAGCTCGCCCTCATGGGCCGCCAGGAGCCGGCGCGATACCTCCTGCTGGATGGCCGGCAGGCGCTCCTGTGCGCGCATCGGCGCCAGCAGGAAGAAGTTGCCGCCTCCGAGATAAATAATGTTCGTCACCGGCAGGCCCAGCTCCCGCAGGACATAGCGCGCCACCGCCTCGGTCAGCAACTGCAGGTAAAAGCTCCGGCCGCGCAGGCTTTTCGCCGCCCCGCTGGAGGTAATCGAGTAGATGAACTTCTGCACCCCGGAGATGTCCCCGCCCACCAATACGGCGGTTTCCCGCTCCAGCGCCGGCGGAGCGCCTGCCTTATCCTTCAGCGCATCCATCACCTCCCGACACCACTGCACATCACGCCCATCGGCGGTCAGACAGACCGCCAGAGCCGCCGTCATGCGGGAGTGGTCGAAGAGGCTGACGTCGGACACATGCTTGGCATATGCCGAGGGCACGCACCAGGTGTATTCCTGCAACAGTGCATACAGCGCCTCAAGGAACGCCTCCTCTTCCCCACTTTTCATGACTTTCAGACGCTCTCCGGTCTGTTTGTGGAAATCCTGCCAGAGGTGCTTGAATTCGTCCCTGGCCGGCTGTGACGTCCTCTGCATCGGCATGGCGTTGTCAATGGTCAGCTCCCCCAGGGACAGCGCCGGATAGTAGCGCTCGGCATTATGCCCGCACAGCCGGCTGAAGGGGGAAAGCACATAAGGGATACCCTTCGCCCCCTCCTCTTCTTCCGGCTCCCGTTCCCCGCTGGAGAGCCAGTCCGCCAGCGCCAGGCGGTACGCCAGCTCCGGGTCCACCGCGTTCTCCTTGGTCGCGCCGGCCAGGTGGTGGTGATACAGGATGGCCCGCAGTTCCTCCACCCACTGTGCCGGCAAAATCTCCTGCACGACCTGCCAGCTCAAGGCCGCATGGGCATAGCCCGCCTCCTGCTTTGCCTGCTCCCACCCCCCTGATGGAGTCTCCCCCGCCCGGGAGGCGAACTTGCCGATGTCATGCAGGAGGCCGGCGGCCGCCGCCACAAACACTGTCCTCTCCAATCCCACACCTCCTTTGCAGTGCGATGCATCCTTTGCCAAGGTATTGTATCAGACCGTGGTGTGCATTTCCTGAGATAACATTCCCGATGTGGATAGGAATATCTTCCTATTTCTCGCCCTGTTCACGGTAATAGGCAGAAAGGGCCTGGATCAGGGCATAGCGGTCTGGCGGGCGCTCGCGGGACAGCGGCAAGTGCTGACTCAGCTTGGCGTAAATGCTTGATAAGTGATTGGCGACCGTCTTCTGGCTGATGTGTAATCGGCCGGCGACTTCGGCATTGGACAGCCCTTCGCGCACCACCAGCGCGCAGACCTGGCGTTCCGCCGGCGACAACACCTCCCGCACAAACCGGTCCAACCGCTCATACTCTGCCTGCCGCGCCAGCGCCCGACTGCGCACCGCCTCCAGCGGATCCTCATACCGCATGATCTCCCCTAAGATAAACGCACCTTCCTGCCAGCGCAGGACCGGGATAGGGACCAGCCGCACTTCATCTTCTGGCCGCGGTACCATGCGGCGCTCTTTCAGGAGGGGACCTTCCGAGAGCAGATGATAGAGGCGATCGGAGGAATCGAAGAGAAGCTGGGCCACGACCATGCCGTAGATGGACATGACCTTGCGTCCGCCGGCAATGCTGAAGTGCACCTCACGGCCGGCGCGCTTTTCCTCCTGCACGACCTGGAAAATGGTCCGAAAGGCCGCATGCGCATCCGCTTCCGTGCTGATATCGCGCACCGGCCGTCCGCCGGCCAGTATCGGCCGCAGTTCCAGGCCTATTCCCTGCCACAACCTGCCCTGAAATTCGGCGCGCAGGTCTCGCAGTGCCTGGCCGATGGCCGGCACGGAGTCATCCGTATGAATGACAACCGCTCGGGAACATTCAATGCCCTGGAGGCGCAAGAGGTACAGCGCCAGCGTAACAACCTGGGGCTCGGAACCCAATGTAGAAATGAATACCCGGTTAGCCATCCAAGAAGCTTTCCTGAAGCCGCTTTGCCGCGCTGCCGGCGCGGGACGACAACGGAGAGTATGGGGCATACAAACGCATTATACCCTACTTAGAGGACCTCGTCAACGCGCCCCAGGCCGCCCGATGCCCGCCCCGCTGAACATCCCCTGCATCCCAGGTACTTGACAAGCCCCCCGAATGCATGTATTGTGTCCCGGGGGAGCCGGCATCACTGGCCGCATGGGAGGCACACACATGTTCCCCAATCTGTCCAACCCGGACGCTATGACCGTGGCTGAGGAACTGCCCGACTGGGAGCGCACAGCACGCGTGCTTCAGCCGATGGCCGCCACCCTCTTTTTCCTCAGCAGTCTGCGCCTCTTTGTCGCCCAGTTGTCGGTGCGGGTTTTCCCCAACCTGGGACTGCCGGCGGTGGTGCTCCTCGGCCTGTTGGTCGTATCTACCCCTCTGGTGGCAATGGCCCTGCGCCGGCAGTGCTCCCATCCCTGGGTCATCTCCGCCCTGCCGGCGGCCATAGCCGCGGCGCGGCTGGCCGGCCAGGTGATACCATACCCAGACGTCCAATGGGTGTGCGCCGCGCTGGCCATTGCCCTGTACGGCGTGTACCTCCCCTTGTACGCGGGTGGGCTC
>JACIWP010000352.1:567-2707 GCA_014360855.1 Anaerolineae bacterium | reverse complement strand
CCAAGGGCAAGCGCAGTACGAGCTGGATGGGCAACATCACCATGGCCTGGCTGTTCGGGGTGGGGGCGGCGCTGGCCGTGGGCGGGGCCTTGCTGGGTACCTTGGCCTCCCAGCTTCGCTCTTCCTGGATTTCCCTGAACCCGACCGATTACGCCGGCCGGCCCCTGGGCCTGATCAATGCCCTCCTGCTGGCATTGGGCACCATCGGCGTCCTGCTGTACTTTTACTACACGGAGCCGGCCGGGAAGGGGGCCGGCCGACTGCTGGCCGGCATCCGCAGGGGCTGGGGCCGGCTGGGGCGCTGGTTCATGCTGGTGACCTTCGGCGCCCTCTTCGCCAGCGCCATCATCGCCCGTTTCACCCTGCTCGTCGATCGGCTCCATTTCCTCCTGCAGACCATTGGCTTGCTGGGTGGGTGATGGACATCAGGGGGCCGGCGGGACTTCGAAAAAGGAGTGCGTGGGCATGAGCGATTCCGGGCTTCTTTCCTCCATCCTGGCGGTGGACTGCGGCAACCTGTTCACCCGCGCCACACTGCTGGACGTGGTGGACGGGCAGTTCCGCCTTTTGGGACAGGGGCGCGTGCTCAGCACCCATCGTCCGCCGGCGGCGCACATTATGCCGGGCGTGATCGCCAGTACCGCCCAACTGGAGGCCATCGTCGGCCGCGACCTGATAGACAAACAGGGCATGCTCCTTATGCCGGAGCGGGAGAGCGGCCAGGGGGTGGATACCTGCGTGGTGAGCGTCAGCGCCGGCGCTCCCCTGCGGGTGTTCCTGGCCGGCCTGGCTCATGATGTCAGCTTGGCCAGCGCCCGCCGCGCGCTGGCGTCCTGCCCGGCTGTGTTGGTGGATACCCTTTCCCTGGAGGACCGCCTGGATCAGCCGGAGGGCATGATTCGCCTGCTGGAGCGCCTGGACCAGGCGGAGGCGGATGTCCTGGTGCTGGTGGGAGGGGTGGATGGCGGTGCCTCGCGGCGCATGCTGGACACGGCCGGCGCCCTGGCCCTGGCGTACCAGGTGCGGCCGGAGGATGCCCGGCCCCTGGTGGTGTACGCCGGCGATGCGGCACTGCAGGAGCAGGTGCGTGCCATCCTGGGGGAACTCTGCCAGGTGCGTGTGGTGGACAACGTGCGGCCGGCGCTGGATGTGGAAAACACCGCCCCGCTGGCGGAGGCCCTCCAGCGGCTGTACATGGAGGTGCGCGCCGAGCAGGTGCCCGGTTTCGAGACGCTGTGCAGTTGGTCCCATGCGGAGCCCTTGCTGGCGTCGCAGGCCATGCGCTATACCCTGGGCTACCTGTCCGCCCGCTATGGGCTGAAGGCGGTGGCCCTGCAGGTGGGCGCCGGCCAATCCGCCGTGTACTGGGCGAGCGGCGGCCAGCACGACCTGGTCATGCGGTCCCAATGGGGGCTGAAGCATGGGCCGGCCATCGCCGCACAGCGCGGCATGGACATGCTCCAGCGCTGGATTCCCGAGCCGCCGGAGCCGGATGAAGCCTGGGAGATGCTGTACAACCTGTCCCTGTATCCCAGCGCGGTGCCGGGCAGTGCGCGCGAACTGCGCCTGATGCATGCGCTCGCGCGCGAGCTGGCGGCGGCACTGCTGGAGGACGCCCGGCCGGCTTTCCCACAGGACAATGACCGCCTGCCGAACAGTTGGGACCTGATCATTCTCTCCGGCGCGGTGTTCGAGAACACTGCCGCGCCCGGTCAGGCCGCGCTGATGATGCTGGACGCGTTACAGCCGGCCGGCATCAGCACCGTGGTCGTGGACGCACTCTCGCTGGCAACGGCCGCCGGCACCATCGCGACCGTCGAGCCGCTGGCGGCCGCCCACCTGCTGGAGCGCGATGCCTTCCTCGGCCTGGGGACCATTATTGCGCCGTACGGCCATGGCAAGAAAGGGAGCATCGCCCTGCGCCTGCGCGTGCGCTATGAGGACGGCCGCTCCCTGGATGTAGAGGTGCAGAGCGGTACCATAGAGGTAATCCCGCTGGGATTGGGGCAGAAAGCGCGGCTGGAGATCCGGCCGGCGCGGGGCTTTGACCTGGGATGGAAGGGCCGCAAGGCCGTGGTCGAGGTGGACGGCGGCACATTAGGGATTGTGGTGGATGCGCGCGGCCGGCCCCTTCCGCTGG
>JACIWP010000352.1:0-557 GCA_014360855.1 Anaerolineae bacterium | reverse complement strand
CCGAGGACGAGAGGGATGCCATGTTCTATCCTGCCGAATGCAGAATCTATCGTCGCGTGACCATCCGCAAAGAGCGCCTGCTTCCCCGACAGGGCCAGGTGCTGGTCAAGCCCGGCGAGTTGGTGAGCGCGGAAGACCTGATCGGGCGCTGTCACCCACGGCCCCGCTGGCACCTTGTGGATGTGGCCAGGCAGTTGGGCCTCTCGCCCGAAGAGGCCGAGAAGGCCCTCCAGAAGCACCCGGGCGACATCGTGGAGAAGGGGGAGTTCCTCGCCGTCAGCAAGGGCGGCCTGGGTCTTTTCCGGCGGGTGTGCAAGGCACCGGCGACCGGCATGGTGGCCGCGTATCAGGCCGGCCGGCTGTTGATCGAGGAGCAGGGGGAGAGCCAGGACGTGCGCGCGCTGGCGCGCGGCCGGGTGGTGCATGTGCGTCCGGGCATTGGCGCCGTGATGGAAGTGCGGGGCGCCTATTTGCGCGGCGCATGGGGTGCCGGCCCCTCCTCTTATGGGGTGCTGAAGGTGCTGGTGGACACGCCGGCCACCCCCCTGCTGATCAAG
>JACIWP010000351.1 GCA_014360855.1 Anaerolineae bacterium | reverse complement strand
TCAGCGGGATCATGATCTCCGGCAGGACCTTCATGCCCTCGGCCTCCACGCTGCAGGCCGCTTCCAGGATAGCGCGCACCTGCATCTGGATGATCTGCGGCATCACCAGGCCCAGGCGGATGCCGCGCAGGCCCAGCATGGGGTTGGCCTCGCGCATGGACGCCACCGCCTTGAGCAGTTCCTCTTTCTCGTGAATCTGGGCGATGAGCGCGTCCATTTCCTCCAGGGAGGAACTGCGAGCCAGCTTGAACTTCAGCTCGGCGATCTCGGCCGCCAGATCATCGTACTTGGGCAGGAACTCGTGCAGGGGCGGGTCAATCAGGCGGATGATGACCGGACAGCCGTCCATGACCCGGAAGATGCCCTCGAAGTCCTCCCGCTGGACCGGCAGGAGCATGTCGAGATAGCGCTGGCGCTCCTCGTCGGTCTTGGCGAGGATCATCTTCTGGACGATGGGCAGGCGGTCTTCCTCGAAGAACATGTGTTCGGTGCGGCAGAGGCCGATGCCTTCGGCGCCGAACTTGCGGGCGCGCTCGGCATCGCGAGGGTAGTCCGCATTGGCCCAGACGCCCAGGGTGCGCACCTCATCGGCCCAACTGAGCAGGGTCTTGAGGTCCTCTTCCTTGTCGAAATCGGGTTCAACGGTAGCGATGACGCCGGCAAATACCTCACCGGTGGTGCCGTCAATGGAGATGTATTCCCCCTCGCGAATCTCCTTGCCATCCACGGAGAAGCGCCGGCGGTCCATGTCAATACGGATGGCCTCACAGCCGGCCACGCAGGGCAGGCCCAGGCCGCGGGCGACCACGGCCGCATGGGAGGTGGCGCCGCCGTGCTGGGTCAGGATGCCCTTGGAGACCAGCATGCCGTGCACGTCGTCGGGCGAGGTCTCCGGGCGCACCAGGATGACCGGCTCGCCGGCCATCCCCCACTCCTCGGCCAGGTCGGCATCAAGGGCGACCTTGCCGGTGGCCGCGCCGGGGGAGGCGTTCAGCCCTTTGGCCAACAGCCGGCCGTCCTTCTCGGCGGCCTCTTTGGCCTTGGGGTCAAAGCGGGGGAGCAGGAGCTGGTTGATCTGGGCCGGCTCGACGCGCAGGAGAGCTTCCTCCTTGGTGATGAGGCCCTCTTTCACCATATCCACGGCGATCTTCACCGCCGCGGCGGCGGTGCGCTTGCCGGAGCGGGTCTGGAGCATCCAGAGTTTGCCTCGCTCGACGGTGAACTCCAGGTCCTGCATATCGCGGTAGTGCTTCTCCAGGCGCTCCGCCACCTGGACGAACTGCTGGTAGACCTCCGGCATGTCCTGGGCGAGCTGGGCGATTTTCTTGGGGGTGCGGATGCCGGCGACCACATCCTCGCCCTGGGCGTTCTGGAGATATTCGCCGTAGAGCACCTTCTCGCCGGTGGCCGGGTCGCGGGTGAAGGCCACGCCGGTGCCGGAATCATCGCCCATGTTGCCGAAGACCATGGTCACGATGTTGACCGCGGTGCCCCAATCGTGCGGGAGCTTGTGGAAGTTGCGGTAGTCCACGGCGCGCTTGCCCATCCAGGAGTTGAAGACCGCGGCGATGGCCTGGCGGAGCTGTTCGTACGGGTCGGAGGGGAAGGGCTCGCCCAGGGCCGCCTGGTACATCTGCTTGAAGCGCTCGACGATCTCCTTGAGCATGTCGGCGGTCAGGTCGGTATCGCGCTTGCCCTCGGTCTTGGCCTTGTACTCGTCCAGCACGCGCTCAAAGGGTTCGGGGTCGAGGCCCTTTACGATTTTGCTGAACATCTGGATAAAGCGGCGGTAGGCGTCGTAGGCGAAGCGCTCGTTGTTGGTGAGCTTCGCCAGCCCTTTGACCACCTCGTCGTTGAGGCCCAGGTTGAGGACGGTGTCCATCATGCCGGGCATGGAGACGCGGGCGCCGGAGCGCACGGAGACCAGCAGGGGGTTGGAGGGATCGCCGAATTTCTTGCCGGTCTTCTTCTCCAGGTCTTTCATAGCTTCCAGGACCTGCTCCCAGAGGCCCTCGGGGAACTGTTTGCCCAGGGCGTAGTAGGCGTTGCAGGCCTCGGTGGTGATAGTGAAGCCAGGGGGGACGGGCAGGCCGGCGTTGGTCATTTCTGCCAGGTTGGCACCCTTGCCGCCCAGCAGATCGCGCATATCCTTGTTGCCTTCTTCGAACGTATAGACCCACTTTTTCGTCATGTTGCTGGTGACCTCCTGTCATGGTAGCGGGTGTTGGACACAATAAATGCACGCCTGGCCGGCGTGTGTACTTCTACTGCACATTGGCGCAAGCCCAAATTACACCATTGTACAATTATAGCCAAAGTGTCGACTTTGGCAAACTGTGGCGGGTCTGCCGGCGGCCCCACGCTATATATTGTATCCAATATCCAATCAAGGCCTATATCTTGGAGGGTGTGCACCCCTGCGTGGGGTTGAGGGGAGCGCCGGCCCGTGGTATAATGGCCGCCAGTGTATCCTGTTTCACGTGAAACATCGGCGCGATGTTTCACGTGAAACACTATCGCGGAGGCCAAGTTGACATCGGAAGATATCCATCAGCCGCGCCCGATCTGTGATTACGAGGGATCGCAGTACAAGGAGGAGTTTTGGGGCCGGGAATATCGCGAGTACGAGGACCGCGCCGAACGGCTGGCGCTGGGGAAGCTCCTGCCGGCGCGCGGCCGGCGCCTGCTGGAGATCGGGGCCGGCTTCGGCCGGCTGGCCGACCTGTACGCCGGCTACGACCAGGTG
>JACIWP010000350.1 GCA_014360855.1 Anaerolineae bacterium | reverse complement strand
GGACAGCGGCTGACCCCCTTGCCGGCCAGCTCGATCTCGCCCCCGCAGTTCGGACACTTGTTGGTCTTCAGCAGGGAAGCATCCCTCGAGTACAATACCCCTTCCTTCCAATTGATGTAGCCGCTGAAAAGGCCCTTGCCCACCAGGTCGTAAATCCAGGCCTTGACCCTTTCCCGGTCCGCCCCCAGTTCCAGGATCAGCTCGGACAGGCTGACCTTGCCCTGGACACTGACCATCTCCAGGATGCGGCGCTCTTTACGGATATCGGCAAGCTGGGCGGCCTCCTGCCGGCCGCGCACCACCAGGTACACGCCGCCGCCAATCAGCGGCAAGACCACGATCAGCCCCAGGCCGAACCCCAACACCGCACCGCCCAGCGTCAGCTCGGACTGGATGATGCCGGCGGCCATGAAGCCCAGGATGACCAACCCCAGGACTGCCCCGACGGCGATGAGAATCACGCCGACAGTGGTGCTGTTGACATTCATGCCACGCTCCTTTCATGGATCATCGCACAGCGGATGGACATCAGCGGAAGCCGCCGCCGCCACCGCCGCCTCCGCTGAAGCCGCCGCCACCGCCTCCGCTGAAGCCGCCGCCACCGCCGAAACTGCCGCCCGAACTGCGCGACGCGCTGGAGAGGGTGGAGGATGCGGAGTTCAGCATGGAGAAGAGGCCACTGCTCATGGACGAGAGAGAATGGAACATGCCGGAGCTGAGCGAGTCAAGGGATGGCGTTCCCCCCGGTCGCGCGCTGGCCGGCCCCGATATGCCTCCCCCGCCCGGTACCGCACCTCCCGAGGGCCGGGAAGACACGGGCCGCAGGGTATCTCCCACGTAGGGACGCGCAGGGATGTACCAGGGGGGCGCCGGCGCCTCCACCGCCGCGAACTTGTCGATCCAGGACTTCTCCAGCCCAAAGGCGATGGCATAGGGGAGATATTTGTCAAAGAGGTCGGCGGCCTCCTTGATCTTCTCGTACTTCTCGATGTTCTCCAGGTAGCGCTTGAAGGCCTTCCAGCGAGCGTATTCCTCGCTCCCCTTCTCCGTGCGCGCCGGCATGAAGCGCGACACCACGATCAGTGCCACGGAGAGCATACCCAACGCAACAGGTATACAGGGAAAGGAGGCCACATATTGGATCAGGAAGGGTGTGATGAAAATGCCCACGATCGCCGCGATGACCACGCCGGCGACGCCCAGGCCGGCGAACGACCCGCGCACGCTATCCGGGTCGCGGCTGTACAGACCCTGCCTGACCAGCTCCTTGTACAGGCCCTTCTGGATGGTGGGGATATGGGTGTAGAATTTTTCCTTCAGCTCGGAAAGCCGGCGCTCCTGCTTCCTGCCAAACAACCCCTTGATGAGCGCTTTCTCGTACTCGAGCAGTCCCTGCGGTGATTTCAGCAGGCGGTAGCGGAAGTCCTTCTTCTTGCCAATGCCCAGCAGGCCCGGCTCCTCGATCTCTTCAATGCTGATGATGCCGCGCCGCGCCAGGTCAACTATCGTTGCCACGATGTCTGCCATGTCGGCGCGCTCATCCAGCAGGGTGCCGGCCAGCCCCGGCGGCAGGTCCGACGGCGGCTCGTTGATATACTCCGCCACGAGCTCCACCGGTTTGTCCCGGCCTTTCGTGAACCACAGCAGATACAATCCCACACCCCCGCCGACCAACAGTAACAGGCTGAACGCCCCCACGAGCAAGCTGAAGAGGGGCGCCCAGCGCTCCTCGTACTCGATGCGGCGGTCGTCGGCCGCCTGCCAGGAGGGCTTCTGTGCGGATACGATCCCATGCGGGAACTGCACCCGCACCTCCAGGCCGCTGTACGCCGGTATTTCCCGCGTAGCGGTGAACACCACGGTCTGTGGGTCTTTCAGCTCCCAGACGGCGTCGCTCCCGTAGGAGGCCACCACGAGCTGGTCCTCGGAGAGGGCCGCCGGCAGATGCACCGTCACCGTCGCCGCGCGCACCGGCTTACTGCGGTCCTCGTAGATGGCTTTCCAGTACAACTGGTCCCCACCCTCGTAGATGCGCAGTCCACCCTGCACGGTGTAGCGCAGGGCCCAAGCGCGGGAGGCATTCGCAGTTGGCTCAAAGTACCAGTTCACCACCAGTTGGCCGTTCTCTTCCAGCACCTCATACGTGCCGGGCTGATTACTGCGGGACTGGGCGTAGGGGATATCCCCCTCCCAGACCTCCACATTGGTGATGCGCTCAACCCGATCCAGGGGAATACTGCGGTACCCCTGGGAGAATGTCCCGCCGATGAAGACGATCTGCTGGTACTCCACCACTTGAAAATCGCCGTTCGGCAGGATGGTGATATCCACATCGAAGCGGTCCCAGTACAGGTCCTTCTCCTGCGCCTGGGAGATGCCGGCGGCCAGGCCCAACAGCAACAGGAAGGCGATAACCACCCAGGTCCAACGTCGTCTCATGCATGGCTCCTTTCTGTACGTACCGCCGGCGCGGCCGCCGGCGGCATGAACCTATGTCTCCAGGAACAACACGTCCTCGCTCTTTTCCTCCGCGCTCACAATCTCCAGCAGGTCCTGTTCCAAACTGCCGTAACGAGGCTCTTCCACGATGCGCCCCAGCTCTCTGCCGCTCTCCGCGTCGAACACCACGATGGTGGGAATGGCGCGCACCCCCAGCACATTGGTCTCCTGATTGCGTCCGACGCGCTGTGGGATAATTCTCCACAATTTCCGCACGCGCCAGTTGGGATTGATAGCGATCGCCGAAAACCATAG
>JACIWP010000349.1 GCA_014360855.1 Anaerolineae bacterium | reverse complement strand
ACAGGGCTTTACCTTCCATGTTTCGCTCTCTGCTATCTCATTCCGCCAAGGCAGTTGTCGGCAAGTTATGCCGACGTTTCCAGAGGGATAAAAGTTCCACCAGGTCCTCCACGATGAGATGAGGTTGGACGGTGGATCGTTCGGCGTCCTGCCGGCTGGTACTGCCGGTGAGCACCAGCACCGTGAACAGCCCCAGGCGCAGGCCGCCGGCGACATCGGTGCTCAGCCGGTCACCGACGATGGCGGCCCGTTCTGCCGGCACCCCCAGGCGTTCCAGGGCCAGGGAGAGTATGGTTGGTTCCGGTTTGCCGATGACCAACGGGTTGACGCCGGCGGCGGTGGCGACGGCGGCCAGGATGGAGCCGGCCCCCGGGATGAAGCCGTCCTCGACCGGCAGGGTGGGGTCGGGATTGGTGCCGATCAGGCGGGCGCCGGCGAAAACAGCGCGGGTGGCCAGGGCCAGGTCCTGGTAGGTGATGCAGTTGTCGTAGCCCACCACGCAGTAGGCGGCCTCGTACGGGTCCGAGGTGATGCGAAAGCCGGCCTCCTCCAGGGCCTGGCGGATGCCGTCCATGCCGATGACGAAGATGGGCGTCCCGGGCGGGGCTTGACGTGCCAGATACTCCGCGGTGGCCAGGGAGGAGGTGTAGAAATCCTGGGGGCCGGCGGGGATGCCCATGCGGGTCAGGCGCTCGGCGTACTGCGCCGGCGTGCGCGAGGAATTGTTGGTCAGGAACAGGAAGGGAACCCGCTCCTCCCGCAGGGCGGTCACGAATTCGGGCGCGCCGGCCAGCAGTTGGTCGCCGCGGTAGATGACGCCGTCCAGGTCAATAAGCCATCCCTGGATGCCGGCGAGTTGGGCCAGAGGGTTCGAATTATGGGACGCGCACATGGACTGCTCCAAAAGAGAGTTTGTCGTGATGCGGCTTTTTACCCGGCCATCTGCTGGCTTTGCCAGCGTTCCCAGTCGGCTGGGGTATCAATGTCTACCAGCACGCCGGCGTCCTCCATCTCCACCGCCAGGGTCTGAAAGCGCCCGGATGCGATGAGGACGCGCCCCCCATGATCGCCGGCCAGCTCCTGGAGGGCCGGAAAAGTACTGCGTGCCATGAGGGCCGGGTTGCCGCGCCGGCCGCGGAAGGTGGGGTAGACGATATCTGCCGGCGTGCGAGCGAAGGCCTCCAGCAGGGCGTGAATGTGCTTCCCTTGCAGGCCGGGCTGGTCCCCGAGCACGAACAGCACGCCGTCCGCATCAGGACAGACAGCGGCCAGGCCGGCCTGCAACGAGGTGCTCATCCCCTCGGGCCAGCGCGGATTTTCCACCAGCGTCAGGTCTCGGCCGGCGAGCGCTTCCCGCACTTGCGAGGCGGATGCCCCCAGCACCACGATGACCCGATGCACACCGCTGGCAAGGACCGCATCCACCACGTGGGTGATGAGCGGGCGGGCGGTTGGGCCGGGGAGCGGGAGGAGCAGTTTGGGTGCGCCGAAGCGGTTGGCGCCGCCGGCGGCCAGCACGACCGCATCCACATGCGGCCGGCGGATGGTGCGTTCGGATATTTCTCCCGTGCTCTGCTCGCTCATCACCGTGTGTATATCTCCCAACGAATCGGGTTGGAGCGGAGATGGGCTACCACCACATGGTGTACATGCGGGCTGAGCAGGATGAGCCGGATGGCATGATCCAGGGCGACGAACCGGGTGTTGGGGGAGTGCGTGGTCAGCAGTGGGACGACGCGCGCGCCGGCCGGCACCCCTTTCAGCCCGCCCTGCGGGTGAGCTATGGCGATTGCCAGCACCTCAGGGGCAACGGCCTGACCGAGGGGCACGCCGGCCAGGTCCGCCAGCAAGGCCGGCCGATGGACGTATTCGTCGGTCAGCGGCCGGCCGAGCACCTCCGCATCCGCCATAGGCACGACCAGCGTGGCGCAGGGGGGTATGACCGGCTCATGGACGTTAGGGGTCTTCAGCATGCGGTGTGCGGCGCCGTCGGCCTCCACCAGCACCACATCGGCGCCGCTGTGCCGCGCCAAAGGTTCGACCCACTCCGGGGGGATGCCTTCCAGTTTATACGGCCTCACCGCAATAGGATAGTCCTTGCCCAATGCGGCGACATCTCCCTCTGCTTTGCTCAGCCGCTTCTGGGCCAGGATGACCACCGGCGCCTCTTCGAACTGGGCCGGCACTTCCTGGAGTGCCTCTTCGAGCGACGGTGCCAGCACCAGCCGCTCGTCGGGCGCCGGCTCTGGCTCCAGGATTTTGGTGGTGGTGGTCACTAGGACGCGGTAGTCCCGCCCCACCAGCTCGGAGGCAAGCTTCATCATCGCGGTGGTTTTGCCGCCGGCGCCCACAAAACAGACGATATCTCCTGGTCGGATGCGCAGTGCGTCTGCCAGTGCCACGGAATCCCTCTCCGGAATGTAACCTTCCAGCAACAATAGCAAGTATAACATAGGCCGGCGCAAGAATGCCAATTCACGGCGTGGATATGCCGCCCCAAAGGCAACGGTCACCCGCCAGGCCGACGGCTACCCGAAGGAAAGCGCTTTGACATGCCATTATGCGTTTGCTATGATGCGCTCGAGCGCAATGGGCTGGGGGTGCATATGGACACACTGCGAAATAAAAGGTGGTATCTGCGGCTGGCCGGCGTGATTCTGCTTTGCTGGAGGCTTCTCCTGCCCGCCGCTCCCTCGAAGGCACAGGAGCCGTTCCACCTTTCTGTGCTGGGGCAGGTGGGTGGGGTGGGGCATGCCGCGGCCTGGGAC
>JACIWP010000348.1 GCA_014360855.1 Anaerolineae bacterium | reverse complement strand
CAAGCCCCGTCTCGCGGGCGAAGATTCAGTTGACAGTCACCTGAGAGGTGACTGTCAACTGAAAAGACATAATTCCCTCAGCCGCATGGCGTTGCCGTAGAACAAGTCCTCGATTTCCGCCGGCGTCAGACCGTTCCGCTCCGCGGCGCGCCGCAGGCCCCGCAGGGATTCATACACCACCCAAGTCGCGTCCGGCTGACAGTGCGACAGGTCGAAGCGGTGGTTGTCCTCGGTCAGGAGCGCCCAGGCATAGCCGAAGGCGATGTATTTGCCCCGGTCCACGCCGGCCGGCAGGTTATCCGTCCCAAACATCACCCGCTCGCGCGGCCCTCGCCGCAGAAGGACATCGAACACATCCGATTCGCACACCGCCGAGGTATCGAACCACACGTTCTCCAGCTCTGACAGCGGGCCGATGGCCAGCTCCAGGAAATGGGGGATGAAACACCGCGCACAGTGGGCCAACTGCCACTGGACGTGGGGATACCGCCGGCTGAGCCGGCGCAGGTCCGCCAGGTTCTGTTCATCGGCGGCGGCACGCCGGCGCGCCAGGTGCAGTACCACCACTAACCGATGCTCCTCCGCCACCTCGATCAGCTCCTCCGGCAGGAAATCGGTGATGCGGCAGTCCACTACATCGCCGGTGGCGGAGTACACGCGGTAGGGCTTCAGGCCGATGATGCCGTTTGCCCGCACGAAGGCATCCACTTCGTCGGGTGTCATGCCCGGGCGCACCAGCATGAGGGCGGCGGAGCCGGCATCCTCACGCACCTGCTCGACGACAAAGGCGTTCATGCCGGCCAAATCTGCGTGGACGAAGGGGAAGCCCATGCAGGAGCCGTGCACCTCCCGCCCGGGGAACAGCGCCGCGTTCCAGGCCTGCCAAAGGGCCATGCCGGCCTCAGCGAAGCCCCGTGCCGCCAGCCGGCGGCCCGGGCTGTCCGACTCCGGCGAGAGGTCGAGGTCGGCGCGGAAAAGGTGGGCGTGCGCATCATAGATGCGAGGGGGGACGAAATCCTCCAGCTCGCTCTCCCATATTTGCCGATCAATATCCCGCATGGGGATGGAGATTGGGGTCATGATCCTTGTTCCTGCAGATGCCGCTGAATCTGGCCGGCTAGGAAGCCGGCGATATCCGGCATGAGGAAGGGCCAGGCGTAGGTGAAGCGCACCGTTGGATGGCGGGCGCGTGCCGCGTCGATCTCCCGGGGGATATCCGCCTCGGCGTGGGTCCCGCCGCGGGTCATCATCGGGGTGATGACCACCACATGGGAGGCGATGGATGCGGCCTGATCCAGGGCCTCATCCAGTGCCGGCGCGCAGAACTCGTTGAATCCCACCATCACAGGAAAGCCGGTCGCCTTACCCAGGTGTTCCGCCAACTGGAGGGAGGCGGCGTGGAACGGGTCGTTCTCCGGCGTGCGCGGCCAAGAGCGCATCCTGGTCTCCAGCTCGTCGTGCCGGCGCTGGAGCGCCTCTCTTTCGGGGCCGGCGGCATGTTCTAGCCGGCCGTGCAGTCCCATGAATTCCTGCAGTTCCCGCCGCGGGAAATCCCGGGGCGGCGCTCCGTGCATGGCGAGGACGATGGCGATTGGATGGACAGTCATAACCTCTCCTCCAGGGTGAATATATCGTGCCGGGATCTCCCTCGCTGGGAAATCCCGCTGTCAAGCCAGCCGGCCAGGTCGCTCAGGGCGGTGGACTCCAGCAGGTAGGTGACATGATGGGCGAAGGCAAGGGATTGGATCATCCTGAGCAGTTCCGCCGGCTCCGCAGGGGCAGGTCTTTCTGCCAAAGGGCTGACATACCCCCACATGTGCTGGAGCGCGTTGATGAGCCGGCCGGGGGCCGGCGGCCGGCGAAGCCAGCGCGTCAGCTCCAGCGCTAGCGCGTCGAATTCGTCCGCTGACCGCGTGTTCGCCACACGCCGGCCGATGTCCTGATATGCCTCGGGGGAGCGCACCAGCACCGAATACTTGTGCTGTGCCCACAGCTCCTGCGTGGATTGAGGGAGCGGTATGCGTCCGCCCGGACTGCCGCGGCGCGCATAGCGCTCGGCGAGCAGGAGGAACTGCCGCGCCGGCGGGTCAAGGAACTCCGCCGGCCAGGTGAGTTGGTGTGCGTCGTACTCGCCGGCGGGCGAGCGGTGCTGATACCCGCGCAGGCGCATCTCCGCGACCACCAGGTCGTGGCGACAGCACAGTGCCGGCAGATGCTCCCGCCAGCGCATGGTCTCGGGGTGCTGCGCGTATCCCCGCCGGCTCTCCCCGATGATGGTCAGCAAACCGTGAATCTCGTTATGCTCCCCCAGCAAGTTCTGGCGATCCAGATAACCGGGATGAAGATCCCACACGCGCATAGCGATCAGGCTTCCACGGCGATACGCTCCGCCTCAGCGCGCTGGCGGAGCTGTTCCCGCAGGGTGGCGATATCGCGCGGGATGAGATAGGCGGCCACCCCGAAGAAGATGGCACACAGCACCCAGGCGGTGACGCAGATGAGCAGGATGGCATCGTGCAGGCTGGCGCGCACGGCGATGAGGCCGGCCATCAGCGGGGCCAGCGCGGCGCCGGCGGATTCGATGAAGAGCTGGATGGACATGGCGGTACTGCGCACTTCCGGCAGGGTGATGTCGAACACGGTGGAGATGACGTTGGGCGCCGCGAAGGGGATGAACAGGGCGTTGATGCTCAGCATAATGGCGAACAGGAGGCGCTGTTCGGCCGGAATGCTGAGGGTGATGACCAACAGGATGGCGCCCAGCAAGACCGCGCT
>JACIWP010000347.1 GCA_014360855.1 Anaerolineae bacterium | reverse complement strand
GTCAAGGGCCGGCGGGAGGCCGCCTATGAGGCACGGCTGGAGGTCCTCAAGCAGGAGGTGGTCGAGCGCGCCCTGCGCGCCGCGGCCGTGGATGTGACCCTGCCGGGCCGCCGGCCGGCGATCGGCCGCCTGCACCCCTCCACCCAGACCCTACGCGAGATTTACCATATCTTCACCCAGATGGGCTTCCAGATTTACCGCTCGCGCGAGGTGGAGACCGACGAGTACAACTTCGAGCTGTTGAACATGCCGC
This sequence comes from Anaerolineae bacterium, assembly GCA_014360855.1. Taxonomy (NCBI): domain Bacteria; kingdom Bacillati; phylum Chloroflexota; class Anaerolineae; species Anaerolineae bacterium. The sequence goes on along the minus strand of JACIWP010000347.1, from coordinate 2,523 downwards.
CCCATCACCCGGCGCGCGACATGTGGGATACCTTCTACATCAACAAGGATGTGGTGATGCGCACCCATACCTCGCCCGGGCAGATTCACGTCATGCGCGCCTATCACCCGGAGCCCATCCGCGCCATCCTGCCGGGCAAATGCTACCGCTATGAGCAGGTGACCGTGCGCTCCGAGCACATGTTCCATCAGGTCGAGGGGCTGGCCGTGGGCAAGCACATCACCATGGCCGATCTGAAGGGCACGATGATCCATTTCGCCCGGCAGATGTTCGGGCCGGAGCGCAAACTGCGCTTCCGCTGTAGCCATTTCCCCTTCACCGAGCCGAGCGTGGAAGTGGACATGGACTGCATCCTGTGCGGCGGGAAGGGGTGCAGTCTGTGCAAGCACACCGGCTGGTTGGAGATCGCCGGCGCCGGCATGGTGCACCCCGTCGTCCTGCGCAACGGCGGCTACGACCCGAACGAGTGGAGCGGCTTTGCCTTCGGCATGGGCATCGAGCGCATCGCCATGCTCAAGAACCACATCGAGGACATCCGCTACTTCTTCTCCAACGACCTGCGGTTCCTGGGACAATTCCATTGATGGGCCATCGGATAAGGGAGAGTGAACCATGCGTGTACCATTGAGCTGGCTGAAAGAATATGTGGACATCGGGGATATAACGGTAGACGAGCTGGCCGAGCGGCTGACGCTGGCCGGCCTGGAAGTCGTCGGCATCGAGCGCATCGGCGATTGGTGGGACCGGGACAAGATTTTCGTCGGCCAGATCGTGCGCGTGGACCCTCATCCCAACGCCGACCGGCTGACCCTGCCGACCGTGGAATACGGCGGGCCGGAGCCGATCACCGTCGTCACGGGCGCGCCCAACATCCGCGTGGGGGATGCCGGGCAGAAAGTGGCCCTGGCGCTGGCCGGCGCGGTGCTCATTGACGGCTACGCCGAAGACCGCCGGAAAACCACCCTCAAGCCGACCAAGATCCGCGGTGTGCGCTCCGCCGGCATGGTCTGCTCCGAGCGCGAGCTGGGCCTGTCGGACAGCCACGAGGGCATCCTGATCCTCCCGGACGACGCGCCGGTGGGCATGCCCCTGGCCGATTATCTCGGCGATGTGGTGCTGGACCTGGACCTGACGCCCAACCTGGCGCGCTGTTTCTCCATGATCGGCGTGGCGCGCGAGGTAGCCGCCTTGCTCGGCCGGCCGCTGAGGGTCGAGGAGCCGACCATGGAGGCGACCGGCCCCTCCATCGAAGGGCAGATTGACCTGGAGATCGCTGACCCAGACCTGTGTGCGCGCTACACCGCCGCGCTCATCAAGGGGGTCAAGATCGGGCCGTCACCCTGGTGGATGCAGCGCCGGCTGACCCTGGCCGGCATGCGCCCCATCAACAACATCGTGGACATCACCAACTACGTGATGCTGGAATGGGGACAGCCCCTGCATGCCTTTGACTATCACGCCCTGCGGCCGCGGCCGGGAAAAACCCATCCGCCGGCCATTATCGTGCGGCGCGCCCGCCCCGGCGAGAAGATGACCACGCTGGACGGCGTGGAGCGCCAGTTGACCGGGGATATGCTGCTCATCTGCGACGGCGCCGGCCCGGTGGCCATCGCCGGCGTCATGGGCGGGTTGGAAAGCGAGGTGACCGACCAGACCACTGACATCCTGCTGGAGTCGGCCAACTTCGACGCCATCAACAACCGCCGCACCGCGCAGGCCCTGCGCATGAGCACGGAGGCCTCCGCCCGTTTCGGGCGCGGCATCGCCCCCAGCATGACGGTACGCGCCGCCCGGCGCGCCGCCCAGCTCATGCGCGAGCTGGCCGGCGGCGAAATCGCTCAGGGCCTGGCTGATCTGTACCCGCGCCCGCAGGAGACCGTCGTGGTGACCTTCACCACCGCGGAGGTGGAGCGCATCCTGGGCGTGCATATGAGCGTCGAGGAGATCGTGGATATCCTGCGCCGGCTGGAGTTCCAATGCCGGGTGGAGGGGGAAACCATCCATGCCACTGTGCCGGACCACCGCCTGGATGTGCGCATCCCGGCCGATATTATGGAGGAGCTGGCGCGGGTCTACGGCTACGACCGCATCCCCAGCACCCTGCTGGCGGATGAACTGCCGCCCCAGCGGCGCTTCCACCAGTTGGAGACGGAGGAATTCATCCGGGATGTGCTGGCCGGCTGCGGCCTGCAGGAAGTCATCACCTATTCCCTGACGAGCCTGGAAGTGGAGGGCCGGCTGTATCCGGAAGGGGAATCGCCCCGGCCGGAGGACTTCATCCGCCTGGCGAACCCGCTGTCCAGCGAGCGGGAATACCTGCGCCGCTCGCTGAAAGCCAGCCTGCTGAGCACCGTGGCGTCCAACCTGCGCCACACCCCGCAGGTGGGCATCTTCGAGATCGCGGCGGTCTTTGAGCCGGCGCCGGGAGAGCTCCTGCCGCGCGAGCCTATGCGCCTGGCACTGGCAATGGCCGGCCCGCGACAGCCGCTGGCCTGGCACCCGCCGGCGCCGGAGAACATGGAC
>JACIWP010000346.1 GCA_014360855.1 Anaerolineae bacterium | reverse complement strand
GGTGTGCTTCCGGGCAAACGCCGCAGATGCGGGGGGTGATGTCCGGCAGTTCCTCTACCGGCCGGCCCTCCACAAATTTCTCAAACCCCCGCAGTTCCGGGATGATGAGGTAGGCGTTGGCCACATTCCCTTCTTCGTCCAGGAATATGTCGATCTTGCCGTGCCCTTCCAGTCGGGTAATGGGGTCAATGCTGATCTTGCGCATAATGCATCTCCTTTCACCGGTTGCCCAGTCTGGCCCGGTGCAGGGTGGAAGCCGGCAGGCCAAAGCGGTAGAAGGTGCCGGCGGGGTCGAGGATATCTCCCACGATGCGGGCCGCCTCTTCCTCGCTGTTGGCATCCACCACGGAGGCGACGGCGGAGAGCAGTGCGGCGCCCTGGTCCATCACGTTGGGCGGCGGGCCGTAACAGCCGCGGCAGGGTTGGTTGACCTGTGGGCAGAGGGCGCCGCATCCGCCGCGGGTGGCCGGGCCGGCGCAGACAATGCCCTGTTCCAGCAGACAGTGCTCGGCGTCCGGGATGATCTCGTGATAGCGGTAGTACTTCTTGATGCGCTTCTCCTCCCGCAGACGCTTGCACTCGTCACAGACGGTCTTCTCGTTCGCACCCACCACACTGCCCTTCGGAGGGAGATTGCCCCCCAGGATCGCCTCCACCACCGCCCAAATCTGGTGCGGTTGGGGCGGGCACCCTGGCACAAAGTAGTCCACATCGGTGACCTGCCCCAGCGTCTTGACGGTGTTGTACAACCGAGGGATCTCGACCTCTCCCTCGGGCAGATGGGTAATGGGCTGAGGAAGCACTCCTCTGGGGTTATCCACCGTGGGCACTTCCAGGTACACCCGCCGCAGGATGGAATCCTTGTCGAACAGGTTGGCCAACCCGGGGATACACCCTTCATAGGCGCAGGAGCCAAAGGCCACCAGCACCTTGGACTTCCGGCGCAGGAGATGTGCCATCTCCTCGTTCTCGCTGGTGCGGATGGCGCCGTTGAAGAGACAGACATCCATATGGCCGTCCGGCATGGCCTCGACATCCTTGACCTTGAAGTCCATGGCGACGGGCCAGAAGAGAATATCCGCCGCCTCATCCAGGAGCAGGATCTTCTCGCGCAGTTCCACCACCGCGATCTCGCACCCGCCGCAGGAGGCGGCCCAGTAGAGGCCCAGTTTCAGCTTGCTCTTCTTTGCCATGTCTCAGTCCTCCTTGCTTTCGAGCTGGCGAGACCAGTTCAGCGGACCCAGTGCCCGGACCCGCTCGGTGAACTCGTGCGTCAGTTGGGCCCATTTGATGGCCTCAGCCCCCGAGATCCACCCCCAATGGAACCGCTCCTTCTCAATGCCGAACTGCTCCAGCAAGCGCTCCACCAGCGGCATGCGGCGGAAGGTCTTGTAGTTGCCATTCGTGTAATAGCAATCTCCCGGGGGATGGCACCCGGAGACGATCACGCCGTCGGCCCCCATGGCGAAGGCTTTGAGGATGAACGCCGGCTCGATGCGGCCGGAGCACATCACGCGAATGACGTCCACGTTCGGGGGCTGTTCCAGCCGGCTCACGCCGGCGTTGTCGGCGGCGGTATACGTACACCAGTTGCAGACAAATGCGATGATCCGCGGCTCAAATGTGCCGGCCATGATTTTCCTCCTCATCCTCCCAGACGTCAGGCCGAAACCAGCAGGGCTTGTAGCTCTGCCAGGATCTGCTCGTCAGCAAAGTGGCGGGCACGGATCGCCTCGGCAGGACAGGCGGCGACGCAGGTGCCGCAACCCTTGCACAGGGCTTCATTCACCCGGGCTATGCGCGCCGTCTCATCGAAGGTGATGGCGCTGTAAGGACACAGTGTGATGCAGGTCTTACAGCCGGAGCACAGCTCCTCGTCCACCACCGCTATGGTCGGCGAGATGATCACTTCCCCGCGGCTCAGCAGGGCCAGTGCCTCCGAGGCGGCGGCCGCCGCATGGGCGACGGTGTCCGGCACGTCCTTGGGTGCCTGGCAGGTGCCGGCCAGGAACACACCGTTGGTGTTGGTATGGAACGGGCGAAGCTTCGGGTGCGCCTCCTGGAAGAAGCCGTTGGCACTCCGCCCCACCCCAAACATGGCCGCCACCTTGTCCGAGTCGCGCGCCGGCTCAATGGCCGTCTCCAGGATGACCATGTCCACGTCAATCTCGACCGGGATGCCCAGGGTGGTGTTCTCGGCCTTAACCTGGATACGCCCGTCCTCATGGACCACGACCTCGGCGCCGCGTCCCCGCACGAAATAGATGCCTTCCTCCTGCACCCGTTGATAGAACTCCTCATAGTCCTTGCCAAAGGCGCGGATGTCCATGTAGAACTCGAACACCTCAGCCCCAGTCTTGTCCCGCACCAGGTGGGCGTGTTTCAGTGCGTACATACAGCAGATGCGGGAGCAGTAGCGGTTGGCATGTTCATCGCGACTGCCCACGCAGTGAATGATGGCCACGCGGCGCGGCTTTTCGCCTTTGGAGGTGAGGATCTGGCCCTGGGTGGGGCCGGAGGCGCTGGAGAGGCGCTCGAACTGTAGACCGTCGATGATGTCCGGCGACTTACCGTAGGAATAGGCCGGCAGACGGCGGGGGTCAAACATCTCGAAGCCGGTGGCAACCAATATGGTCCCCACGTTAAGCTCGATGATCTGCTCCTTCTGGGTGAAGTCAATGGCGTTGGTGGGGCAGGCTTCCACACAGGCTTTGGTGCATTTCCCCCGCGTCAGGAACAGACAGGCCTGGTCGTCAATAACCGCTTTCAGCGGCACGGCC
>JACIWP010000345.1 GCA_014360855.1 Anaerolineae bacterium | reverse complement strand
GCCCAACAAAGAAAGGGTCTGGGACACCAGCTTGGAGACGCGCGCTCGCAGGGCTTTTTCCGGTTCGGCCACGCTGATGGCGGTGATACGGCCCTTGAAGCCGAACAGTTCGGCGCCGATCAGCAAGCCGGCCTGCGTGCCGCCAGAGCTGGAGGCGATGATGATGCGGTCGAAGGATACGCCGGCTTCCTCCATCTGCTGAACCAGTTCCTGCATCGCCAGGATATAGCCCAGCACACCAATGGGGGTGGACCCTCCCAGCGGGATGATATAGGGCTCGTACCCCGCTTCGCGCTCGCCGGCGGCGATGGCTTCCAGGCGGGCCGGCAGGTCAGCCCAGCTCACATCCCCCAACCAGCGCACTTCCGCATCAAAGAGGTAGTCCAGGAGGAGGTTGCCGTTCCATTCCTCGGGCATATCGCCGGTCAGCGCCAACACCGCCCGCATGCCCATGCGGGCGGCCGCGGCGGCGGTCTGCCGGCTGTGATTCGACTGCGGCGCGCCGGCGGTGATAAGCGTGTCCGCGCCGCGCTCCACCGCATCCCCTACCAGGAACTCCAGCTTACGCGCCTTATTGCCGCCGGTGGCAAGGCCGGTCTGATCGTCACGTTTCACCCAGAGCTGTGGTCCGTTCAATGCTCGGGTCAGTCGAGGCATAGGCTCCAGCGGTGTAGGTAGATGTGCCAACCGCACCCGAGGAAACTTGTCGAACATCGCCATGCCTCCGCTCCCATGGTTTCGGCCTGCATCGCCTATCGGCGCGCATTATACACTATGATATGACAAACAGGCCAATTTTCGGGGTGATTTTTCCCTATTTACCTCGTTAACATGCGAATCAGCTCTTGCGGATCCGCGTCATAGGGGAGGTGTAGCCGGCTCAGCGCGAACACCGCCGAACGGCGCTGGTAACGGCTGGGGTTGATGGTCACGCCGGCGCGATAGCCGGCCTCCTGTGCCGCCTGCACCACCTGGGCGTCGAAAGCGCCGTACGGATAGCTCACCACCTGCACCGGCACCCCCAGGCGTTCCTCCAGCCTCTGACGGGAATCCTGCAACTGCCGGCGCAGTTCCGCCTCCTCCAATCCCTTCAACCGCACATGGTCCAGCGCGTGACTGCCAAAGGTGGTTCCCTCCTGCACCAGGGACGCCAACTGGTCCCAGGTCAGAAAGGCCCCATAGCCCACATGGCCGGGGATGAGGAACACCATCGCCGGCATGCCGGCCTCCCGCAGGGCCGGCCAGGCTACCTCCGCGAAATCCCGATACCCATCGTCAAAGGTGATGGCGACAGGACGCGGCGGCAGAGGCGCATGGTTCTGCAGGTAATCCAGCACATCCTCCAGCGGCACGACGCGGTACCCGTTCTCGACGAGAAGCTGTAGATGCGCCCGGAAAACGGCCGGCGCGGTGGTCCACTCGCGCGTGCTGGCGCCGGCATCCGCCGGCAGTTCGGCCAACCGGTGATACATCAGGATGGGAAGCGGCACCCGGCCGTCCGGGAAAGTGGCAAACCGCACCTCGGCTTCCTCCGCTTCTGTGCTCCAGCGCATGATGTACCGCGTCTCCGCCGGCCAGGTCGCCGGCCGGAAGACCACCGTGATCGGGTCCGGCTGTTCCAGCGCCCCTTCCACCGTCGGGCTGATGGTCAGATGTGCCCGCACCCATTCTGTCGTCACCGGCGCATCGAAGCGCAGGGTCAGCGGCGCATCCAGGGGTACCCCCTCATCCCCGTCCACCGGGAATGTCTCTATGAGCCGAGCGGCCGGCCGGGGCGTGGCGGTGGGCAGTGGCGCCGGCGCCGTCGTAGCAGTTGCTGTCGGAGTGCGGGGGACAACCGAGGGCACCGGGGTATGGGTTGGGGTGGCTGTCACCCGGGATAAGGAAGGTGCGGAGGTCTCTGTGGGAGCGGGCGTCATCGTCTCTGCCGGCGGATCCACCGCCGCCGGCGCGCAGGCCGTGAGCCAGCCGGCCGCGGCCAGGGCAAGCAGAAGCCGGCCCGCCCGATGGAGCAACCCTTCATCCCCTGGAGAGCGCATCACGCCCCTTTCTCATCCGCGGAACACCCGGTGAAGATGCAGGTCATTATACGCCCGGTGATGGCATCCCACAAAAAAAGAGCCAGGCATTGCGCCTGGCTCTCCCAACAGGAGAAGAGAGGAGGATCAGCTTGTGGCGTGCGCCCGCTTGGCCACAAATACCACCCCGCACCCCTTTATTGCAACCCATAGTATAGCTGATATTTTATACGCTTTCTTGACGCAAACCCGCCGATTTCCCTACTTTTGCGCGCCGGCATGTCCCCTGGCCATCATTTCCTGGCTCCGGCGACGCGCTGCACCAGCACCGCGGCCCGCTCTGTCAGCGCCTGCCACCGGCCCTCAGCGATGGCGCGGGCATCCAACAGATCGCCGCCCACGCCGACCGCCGCCGCGCCGGCGCGAATATACTCTCCCGCGTTCTCCAGCGTCACGCCGCCGGTGGGGATCAACCGCAGTTGCGGTAGGGGCGCCAGGATGTCCTTGATGTAGCGCGGCCCGAGCACGCCGGCGGGAAAGACTTTCACCATATCCGCGCCAAGCTCCCAGGCCGTCAGGATCTCCGTCGGCGTCATAGCGCCGGGAATCACCGGCACGCCGTAGCGCCGGCACAGGCGAATCACGTCCGGACACAGCACCGGGCTGACGATAAACCGCGCCCCGGCCAGGATGGCGGAACGGGCGGTTTCCGCGTCCAGCACCGTGCCGGCGCCAAAAATACTTGCGCTGGGAGCCGCGGATACCTCTGCCAGCACCTCCAGCGCGTTGGGCGTGG
>JACIWP010000344.1 GCA_014360855.1 Anaerolineae bacterium | reverse complement strand
GGGGCCGCGGCCGGAGCTTCCCTGCATTGTCGAGCAGTACGAGCCATGGCAGAGACGCCGGCTCTCCGTCCCGCCCGGCATCACCGGCTGGTGGCAGATCAGTGGCCGTGCGGATCGCCCCATGCACCTCCATACCGAGGACGACCTGTACTATATCAAGAATTACTCCCTGTGGCTCGACCTGCACATCCTTATCAAGACCATCGGCGCGGTCATTCGGGGCCGTGGGGCGTACTGATTGCCCGCATTACCCCAGAATAACCCAATGGTGGTATTGATTTTGGGGGTTCCGCCGGCTACAATGACAACAGTATCAGGGCCGGCGTAGGCCCTGTGACCGGTTCGCGGTACGCTGGCCTTATCCTTTTCACATATCACACAGGAGGTGAACATGCGGAAAAGACTCTTTGCCTTCATCCTGGCCGTGGCCATGCTGGTGACGATGGCTGTGCCGGCCTTCGCCGATAACCCCGGCACCGGCAACAGCGATTTCGTCATCCAGAACGTGGAAAACTCCACGGCCACCGTCACGGTCGACTACTACGACCAGACCGGCGCGAACGATGTCTCCGGCTCGCCCTTCACGCTGAACGCCTACGGCTCGCGCGTCTTCCAATCCTCCACCCTGCCGGTGGGCGACGGCTGGATCGGCTCCGTGGTGATCTCCGCGGACAAGAAGGTCGCCGCGACGACCATGTTGACCTGGCAGTCCACCTACGGCACAGTGGATGACCGCATCACGGGCGATGCCTACGCCGGCACTTATGCCCCGGGCACCGATCTCTACTTCCCCTACGCCACGGTGAAGCCGGTCGGCACCATCCCGGGCAAGCTCATCCGCTTCTCCATCATCACCGTGCAGAACGCTGGCACCGCCGACGCCAACATCCAGATGTACTACTACAACCAGACCGACGGCAGTGTCACCGGCCCTATCTCCGACGTCATCCAGGCCGGCCGCTCCAAGAGCTACAACCTGAGCCTCTCCGGACCCAAGATCCCCGACCTGGGCGGCAACTGGCAGGGTTCCGTGTACGTCCACTCCGACCAGCCCATCGCCGGCGTGGTGACCAACCACTGGGCCCAGTACATCTACCAGCAGTGGGCCAGCGCCTATGAGGGCGTCAGCGCTGGCGCCACCACCCTCTATGCACCATCCGTCTTCCGCGTGAACCGCACCAGCGACCCGGCTGTCGGCTCCTGGGTGCGCTCCTCCAACATCATGGTGCAGAACCTGGGCACCAGCCCGGCCGACGTCACCATCCAGTTCTTCGAGACCGGCAGCACCACGCCCAAGATGACCATCAACGACACCATTCAGCCGAAGACCATGGGCGAGTACAACACCCGCTTCGGCAGCCCAACCAACCCGGCCTACCCGGCCTCGGCCTTCGCCAGCGCTCTGGGAGACCTCTTCAATGGCTCGGTGGTCATCAACTGCACCAACGGCCAGCCCCTGGCCGCCGTCGTGCACACCTTCTGGAACCGGCCGAATGAGAACGCCGCCTCCACCTACGTGGCGGTGCCCGCCGGCGCCACCGAAATCTTCGTCCCCTACGCGCCGCGCAAGAAGTCCGGCACCGCCTGGGTGCAGTGGTCCAAGATCGCCGTCCAGAACTTGAGCGCCAGCACCGCTAACCTGACCCTGACTTACTACAACCCCGATGGCAGTGTGGCGCTGACGCTCAACCCCACCATCGCCGGCAACTCGGGCGATGCCTACAACACCCGCTTCGGCAGTGACTCGGACGCTGTGCCGGCCTCGGCCTTCAACCCGCTGGGCGACAACTTCACCGGCAGTGTGAAGATCACGTCCAACCAGCCCATCGTGGCCGTGGTCAACCTCATCAGCAAGCCGAACTGGTCCGGCACCTACAACGCCTACGTGCCGTGAGCATTGGCTGACGCAGGACAAATCAGCGGGGGCCAGGAAATCCTGGCCCCCGCTGTTCTTTTCCCCACCCCCAGCCTTATTTCAAGGCGGGCAATGGCCCCCAGGCGGGATAACGGTTATACCCTTCCGCCTTGGTGAGCTGAACCTCCTCCCCCGTCACCAGGTCCACGTAGAAAATCTCCCAGGAGCCGGTGCGCAAGGAGGAAAAATAGATCCGCCGGCCGCCGTTACCCCATGCAGGCGCCGCATCTTCCTGCGCCTCCCGCAGGGCCGGCCGCACATGGGAGCCATCCGCATCCATGAGATAGATGCTCAAGCGCACACCCCGGGTGGATTCAAACGCAATGGTTTGCCCATCGGGCGACCAGCGCGGCACCGTGTCATTCGCCACGTCAAAGGTCAGCCGGCGCTGATTGCTTCCATCTGCGTCCATCACATAAATCTCGCTGTTGCCGTCCCGATCGGATACAAAGGCGATATGCCTGCCGTCCGGCGACCAAGTCGGCCGGCTGTCATTGGCGTCCGGGTAATTGGTCAGGTTCTTCAGCCCCGTGCCATCGGCATTGACCACATATATTTCCAGGTTGCCATCGCGGTTGGAGTGGAAGGCAATTTTGCTCCCATCCGGCGACCACGCCGGCGCCAGATCATCGCCCGGCTGAAGCTCCACCAGCCGGCGTTGGTCTGAGCCATCAGCGTTCATCACATAAAGCTCGAGGTTATCTGGGTCATCCCTGCCCGACGCAAATACGATCTTCGAGCCATCGGGAGACCAGCAGGGCTCAATATCCCGTTCAGGGGAAGACGTCAATTGCCTCGGGTCCGTGCCGTCATCGTGGATAACCCATATCTCGAAATCGCCGGTGCGGTCGCTGTGGAAGGCCACCAGGCCGGCGGGTACCGCCGGCGTCGGCGTCGGGGTCGGGC
>JACIWP010000343.1 GCA_014360855.1 Anaerolineae bacterium | reverse complement strand
TCAGGCGCTGGAAGAGGACCAGGGCTTCATGGCGCGGCTGGCGCAGGTCCTCCGCCGGCGCGGTCAGCCGGTGGACCTCCAGCCGGACGCCGGCGAGCTGTTGAAGCAGTTCTATTCCCGCCGCACGCCGCTGGCGCGGCTGGAATTCCTGCGGCAGGGCGCGGTCCACGCCGCACAGTGGTATGGTCAGCGCGCCGGCGATCCGTCTCTCAGCCAGGAGGTGCGGGAGCTGTTCGCGGAGGGCGCGGAACTGCAAGGCCGGCGTGCCAAGCAGGTTCAGGAATTGATGGAACATCTGCATCACCGCTGATGGAGGGAACACACCACGATGAAGCGCATTCTATCGGGCAATGAGGCCATCGCCTGGGGGGCCTGGGAGGCCGGCGTGGAAGTCGCCGCCGCCTATCCCGGCACGCCCAGCACGGAAATCCTGGAGACCTTCGCGGCCCTTCCGGATGTGTATGCGGAATGGGCGACCAATGAGAAAGTGGCCATGGACGTGGCCATCGGCGCGGCCTATGCCGGCCGGCGCGCTATGACCTGCATGAAGCACGTCGGCCTGAACGTGGCCGCCGACTCCTTCTTTTATGTTTCGATGACCGGCATCGAGGCCGGCCTGGTCATCGTCTCCGCCGATGACCCCGCCATGCACAGCTCCCAGAACGAACAGGACAACCGCAATTACGCCAAATTCGCCCGCGTCCCCTGTCTGGAACCCAGCGACAGCCAGGAGGCCAAGGAGCTGGTGGCGGCGGCGCTGGACCTGAGCGAGCAGTTCGATACGCCGGTGCTCCTGCGCATCACCACCCGCATCGCCCATACCTACTCCCCGGTGGAAACGGGGGAGCGCCAGAAACGCCCGCCGAAGGTGGAGAAGTTCCCCCGCAATTTCGAGAAGTACGTCATGCTGCCGGTCAATGCCCGCCGGCGCCATCCTGTCCTGGAGGAGCGCATCGCCAAGCTCCAGGAGTTCGCCGAGACCTTCCCCTATAACCGGGTTGAAATGCGCGGCGCGGAGCTGGGCATCGTCACCTGCGGTGTCGCCTATCAGTACGCGCGCGAGGTCTTCCCCGACGCCTCCATCCTGCGGCTGGGGATGACTTACCCGCTTCCCCGCCGGCTCATTACCGACTTCGCCGGCCGGGTGCGCCGGCTCATCGTCCTGGAAGAGCTGGACCCCTTCCTGGAAGAGGGGATCCGTAATCTGGGCATCCCGGTGGAGGGGAAGAGCATTTTCCCTATTTGCGGGGAGTTCTCCCCCGAGGTGGTGCGCGACGCGGCTATCGCCGCCGGCCTGCTCCCCGAATCGGAACGGGTGGTGCCGCCGAATCCCATCAAAGGGGATTTGCCGCCGCGCCCGCCGGTGCTGTGCCCGGGCTGTCCCCATCGCGGCGTCTTTTACGTCATGAAGAAGTTCAAGCTCCCGGTGCAGGGGGACATCGGCTGTTACACCCTTGGCGCCATGCCGCCGCTCTCCACCATTGACTTTTGCGGGTGCATGGGCGCCGGCATCGGGGTGGCCCACGGCGCTGACAAGGCCGGCGACCCCGAGCGCCAGATCGCCGTCATCGGCGATTCCACCTTCTTCCATACGGGCATGCCGGCCCTGCTCAACATGGCCTACAACCGCGGCAAGTCCATCACAGTCATCATGGACAACCGCGTCACCGCCATGACCGGCCACCAGCACAACCCGGGCACGGGGTACACCCTGCAGGGCGAGAAAACCGTCGAGATCGAGCTGGAGCCCCTCGTGCGGGCCATGGGCATCCCCCATGTGCGCACCGTGGACGCCTATGACCTGAAGGCGGTGCAGGGGGCGTTCGAGGAGGCCCTGGCGAAAGAGGAGCCGGCGGTCATCATCACCCGCCGCGAATGCGCCCTCCTGCCCGAGGCGCGCAAGCGCTATCTGCCCCTGCGGGTGGACCGGAGCAAATGTATCGCCTGTTGGACCTGCTTCCGGGTGGGCTGTCCGGCCATCCGCCGTAGCGATGAGATATTCGAGAAAAACAAGCGCCAGAAGTCCGATATTGACCCCTTGCTCTGCACGGGGTGCGAGGTCTGCGCCCAGGTTTGCCCTCAGCATGCCATCCTGTTCCGGGCGGAAGTGGCGCCGGCCTCCGAGGCCGCCGGCGGCGGAGCCTGAGCATCGGAGGAATGCGCATGAAAGAACCCATCAACTTCATGCTGGTCGGCGTCGGGGGACAGGGGACCCTGCTGGCCGCCAATATCCTGGCGGAGGTGGGTCTGCTCGCCGGCTATGATGTGAAAAAATCGGAGATTCACGGCATGGCCCAGCGCGGCGGCAGTGTCAGCAGTCATGTGCGCTGGGGCGAGCAGGTCTTTTCCCCCATGGCCGGCAAAGGGGAGGTGGACATCCTGCTGGGATTCGAGATGGTGGAGGCCCTGCGTCACATCGAATTCCTGCGCCAGGGCGGGCGCGCCATCCTCAGCACGCATCAGATTCCCCCGGTTGCAGTGACATCTGGGGGCGCCGAGTATCCGTCGCAGGCGCGCTTCATCGGCGTGGTGGAGCAGGTGACCAAGGACTACCTGTTGGTGCCGGCGGTGGAGATCGCCCAGCAGTTGGGCAACGCCCGCGCCCATAACCTGGTGATGCTGGGCGCGCTGTCCGTCTTTCTGCCGGTGGAGGAGGATATCTGGCTGCAGGTGACGCCGCGGCATGTGCCGGCCAAGGCGCGGGAGGTCAACCTGGAGGCCTTTCGGCGCGGGCGCGCGCTGGCCGGCCAGGCGCGCAAGCGGTAGGGGCATCCTTGCCATTGCTCGAACACCCCATCCCCGGCCAGGGGCGGGGGTTCCCGT
>JACIWP010000342.1 GCA_014360855.1 Anaerolineae bacterium | reverse complement strand
CCCTGCGGCGTAAGGAAAAAGATGGTTGGCGTGCCGGAGACGCGATAGGCGCTGATGGCCTGTATAGAACGGACAGTTCCGATGGGGAAGGTCAAATGCTGTTGGACGATCAGCTCCAGCACGTCATCGCGCGACCCCAGGCCCATGAATTCCCCCACATCAATGCCCAGAAACAGCACCTGGCCGCCGTACTGGGCGTGCAGTTCCTGGATCACCGGCAGCTGGCGGTGGCAGTAGCCACAGCGGCCGGCCAGCACCACCAGCACCACTGGCCGGCCCTGCGCTACCACCTCCGAAAACTGCACCGAGCTCCCTCCCAGGATATCCTCCCCTTGATAGACCTCGATGCGGAAATCGGCCGGCAGGTTGGTCTGGATGATCTGGGCGAGGGAAGGGGTGGCGGCGGTGCCGGCGCTCCCGCCGCAGGCAGAGAACAGGATGGCCATCATGCCGGCCGCTGTCAAGGCCGTTCCTATGCGCCGCAGGCATTGCAAGTGCGCCGCAAGTCTCATCCTGAATATCCTTATCCACCATTCCGCAGCATGGGCCGGCGTTATTACGCCGCCGTCTTGACCGCCGGCGCCCGTTCCAGGAAGATCACCTCGCGGTCGTCATCATAAGACAACAGCTCCGCATAGCGTCCCCACTCAATGATGATATCGAGCTGGCGCTCCGCTTCCTCGGACGGGAATTCCAGTTCCAGCGCCCGCAGGATCACCTCCCGCTCCAATTCATTGCCCTCGGCGGCCTTTAACAGTCCCATCAACCAGCGGAAGAGAGGAATGCGCGAGATGCGGGTGGCGAAAATCTCTTTGCGGGCCAGGATGCTGGCGGCGGCGAAGGTCTCACCAAGCGGGGTGATGATAAAGTCGCCCTGGCCGACGGTGCCGAAGCCGAGCATTTCCGCCGCATCAATCAGACGGAACAGGTAATCGTCGTCCACCCCGAGTTCGTCTTTGAGGACGTAGACATCATGGGAGGGTTTGGCGCTTTCTGCGACATGTTCCAGCAGGCCGGCGAGGTCGCTGATGCGGATGGCCGGCAGAGAGCGCGTGCGTCCCGGCTCGCCCGGCGCGGTGCCCAATTCGATCGCTTCCGGCTGGGTCTGGCCCACCAACAGCGCATACACCTGATCCACGATGCGCAGATATTCCGGGGATTTCCGCTGTCGGGGATGGGGCAGGCCGATCTGCAGTTCGTTGACAATGCGCCCGGGGCCCTTCTCCATCACCACGATGCGGTCCGCCAGATACACCGCTTCGTCAATGTTATGGGTGACCATCAAAATGGCCTTGGTGGGGATTTTGCCCCCCACCCACAGTTCCAACAGTTCGCCACGCAGGGATTCGGCGCTCAACACGTCCAGCGCGGAAAACGGTTCATCCAGGCAGAGCAGTTCCGGCTCCACCGCCATGGCGCGGGCAAAGCCCACTTTCTGGCGCATGCCGCCGGAAAGCTCGCGCGGGTAGGCCATTTCGAAACCGTCGAGGCCGACCACGTCGATCCAATCCAGGGCGCGGGCAACGCGGAGCTTGGCCGGCACCCCCTTGGCCTTGAGCGCGACCTCCACGTTCTCCAGCACCGTCAGCCAAGGGAACAGGGCAAAGGTTTGGAACACGATAGTCGCATGGGGATTGACGCCGCGCAATGGTTCTCCGCGGTACAGCACCGTGCCCTCCGACGGGGGCTGCAGGCCGGTGATGATCCGCAAGAGCGTGCTCTTGCCACAGCCAGATGGCCCCAGCAGGACCACAAACTCCCCCTCGCGCACGGTCAGGTTGACATCCTGCACCGCGGTGAACCTGCGCTCGCCGCGGCCGTACATCTGATACACATGCTGAAGCTCGACAATGGCTTGATCTTTGGCCATGAGACTACTCCATGCGGAAGCGCTCCTGCGCCACCTGATACAAGCGGTGCCACAGGACGCGGTTGATCAGTACGACGGTGACGATCATGGACAAGGTGGCGGCCAGCAGGAGCGGATAATCGCCGGCGGCAGTGGCCCGCGCGATCAGCGCCCCAATGCCGGTGGTGCTCATAGTGCGGCCCGCGAACTCCACATGCTCCGCCACGATGCTGGCGTTCCAGGCCCCGCCGGAAGCGGTGATGGCGCCAGTGATCAGGTACGGGAAGAGTGCCGGCAGGATGAGCAGGCGCCAGCGTTCCCAATGGGTTAACTGCAGGAGCGCAGTAGTGTATTTCAGATCCTGCGGGATGGCCGAGGCGCCGGCGATCACGTTGAACAACACGTACCACTGCGTCCCCATAAGCATGAGGAACACCGAGGCCACATTCAGCCCGCCGAAAATCCTCGTCAGGAACAGCAGGAAGACGGGGAACAACGCCGTCGCCGGCACGGAGGCCACGATCTGTACGATGGGCTGTACCAGGTTGGCCACTGCCGGCGAGGTGCCGATGGCCACTCCTACCGGCAGGGTCCATGCCAGCGTGATGATCAGGGAAATGGTAACTCTGAGCAGGGTTGCCAGCACCCCAAGCCCAATCTCCCCCCACTGCTGGCCCGGCACCATGAGCAGCATCTCGCCGGCGCGGAAGACCCCGTACGCCAGCGCCGCGCCGAAAATGCCGGCGAGGATGTACCCCGCCCAGGGGCGCGTGCGCCGGCCGGGGGCCGGCGCCTGTTCTGCCGGCCAGACGCGTACCATCCACTCATCCAGCTTTTCCTGGAAGGGGGCCCAGATATGGGCGCTCCACCACTTCCAGAGGTGGGAGTTCTGGAGCAGGTCATAGAACCATGAGCGGGGTGGAAAGTCGCTTTCCACCGTCTCCAGCTTGAACTTATCCGCCCAGACCAGCAGGGGCCGCCAG
>JACIWP010000341.1 GCA_014360855.1 Anaerolineae bacterium | reverse complement strand
ACAAAATGCTGATTCATTATACCATACACTGCCGGCACGCCAATGTGCGGAAAATTACATTAGCAACCTATGAGGCCCGCCGGCGCAAGGGCCATCTTCTTTTGACACAGCGCCCAATCCATGGTATAGTTAGCCGGGCTGGTAAGCGGGCGGCCGGCGGATGAGCCGGCCGCCGGCATTTTCCGCCCAACTTGGTCGAATCACTGCAGGGGGTTTCGTGACACTCAGCATCTTATGGAAGATTTTCGCCGGCATCTTGCTCGGCGGCACTGTCCTTACCATCCTTGGCCCCATGGTGGGGGAGATCATCGCAACCCTTCCCCCGTTGTTTCCTCCCAGGGATCGCAATCCGCTCACCGTTCTGGGTCTTTCTTTTGAAGATGTGGCCTTCCCGACCGCGGACGGCCTGACACTGCGCGGTTGGTGGATTCCCGCCGGCTCTCCCAACGCGCCGGCGGTAATTTACGCGCCCGGCACCGGCCATGACCAGCGCTCCGGCCTGGCGCTGGCCGGCCCCCTGCATCAGGCCGGCTATCACGTCCTGCTCTTCAGCTACCGCGGTTATGGGGAAAGCGATGGGGATGAATTCGGCTTCACCTACGGCCAGCGCGAGAGCGAGGATATTGATGCCGCGGTGCGCTTCCTGAAGGAGCAGAAGGGCGTCAAGGTCATCGGTGTGATCGGCTTTTCCGCCGGCGCCGCCAGTGCCATTCTCAGCGCATCGCGCAACCCAGACATCCGTGCGGTCGTGGCGGCGGCATCCTTCACCTCGGTGTCAGAGGTGTGGGATAGCAATATGCCGGCGTTTATCCCGTCCTTCTTCCGCGAATGGCTCATTATGCTGGCGGAATGGCGCAAGGGGTTTCAACGCGAGGCAGTGGAACCTATCCGGGTGGTCAGTCAGATCGCGCCGCGGCCGCTTCTGCTCATTTACGGCGACGCAGACCGTCGGGTGACCCTGGCGCATGCCCGCCGGCTTCAGCAGGCCGCCGGACCATCGGCGCAGTTCTGGGTGGTGCGGGGAGCGACACATCGTGCCATCGGTGACGAGGCGCTGGTACTGCTGGCGCCGGACATTGTCGCCTTCTTGAACCAGGCTCTGCGGCATCGTCCGGACCGGCAAATGGCCGGCACGCCCCTTCAGCCGGCCGCGTTCTCCACCCAGCCTCTGCTGACGAGCCGGCGCGTCACCCTGCCGTCCTATTAGGTGTTCGCTCCGCGCCTGGGGGGCTATCCTTGATTCAGCCGCAGGCCGGCGGCACCCGAGCCAAGCGCCAGCAGTGCCAGCAGGAGCATGACCGGCGGCACACCCACCCGGTCGGCCAACATGCCCCCGATGACGATGGGGAAAATGGAGAGCGCGCTGGCCAGCGCCAACTGAGCGGCGATGACGCGGCCGCGCAGGGCCGGCGCCGGCCGCTCCTGCACCACCGTGCGGGCAGAGATGATGGCCATTGCCAGCGCCACCCCCATGGCGAAGATGGCTCCTATCAACAGCGGCCAGCGCACGCCCGTTTGGGTCTGGGTCAGAGCTACGATGAGGGCGATGGCGGCCCCCAGGGTCATCAATCCCCCGCTGATCCAGCGCAGGCGGCTGTAGCGGTCCCCGATGCGGGCGATGAGATAGGCTCCCAGGCCGAAGCCAATCCCTCCGGGCACCATCAGCAGCGACACATCCGTCACTGCCAGCCCCAGGTACAGTGCCGCCAGCGCCGGCATCATGGACAACAGCATCAGCAGTAGCGCGCTGGTGAAGGCGAACTGCGCCACCACTGTGCGAAGCACCCGATCGCGCAGGATCGCTTGCCAGCCGGCCTGGAAGTCTTCCCCCACGGAGCGCACCACCTCGAGAGGAGCGGTTGTCCTCTCGCGAGCCGGCATCCGCACCCGCGGCAGGCGCCAGACCAGCAGGGCCGCGCCCAGTGTCAGACCGCCGCTGATCAGGCCGATGGTGCCGACGCCGGCGGTCCGCGCCAGAAGCGGCCCGATCGCCACCACTCCCAGCCCTTCTGCCGCCAGCATGCTGACCTGGAGCAGGGAATTCGCGCGCAAGAGCTGTGGATGTTCGACATAATGCGGCAGTAGGGCAAGCTCCGCCGAGATCGCCACCTGGGTGAAGAGGGCGCTCAGCACCAGCAGGATGTAAATCGGCAGGAAGCCCAGGTCATTGGCCAGCACGCTGACGGACAGCCAGAAGAAAAAGCCGGCCAATGCCCGCACCAGGTGGCTCAACAGGAGCACCCGCGTGCGTTCGAAGCGGTCCACGATCACGCCGGCGAACAACGAGCCGATGAACGCCGGCAGCATCGAGGAGAGGATGACCAGTCCGGTCTGGGTGGTGGACAGGCTAGTCTGGGCCACCGCCACCACCGCGGCGAAGTTCAGGGCATACAGCGCCGCCACGGCCAGGAACTGGGAGATCCACAGCCGCAGGAACAATGGGTTGCGGCGCAGTGCCGTCGGGACCTGAATTTCCCTCATGCCGCTTCCTCTCTCCCAATCACTGCCTGCGCACCGCGCAGATGCCTGTCCAGCCAGCGGATCCACCGCCGGCGGGCCTGCCGGCCGTAGGGCGTGGAGTGGATCCCAAAGGGCAGGGTCCACAGCTTGCACGGCGGGCAGGCCGCCCGCGCCAACCGCCAGGTATAGCGGTAGGGCGCCGCCTGGTCCAGCACGCCGTGGACCAACAGCAAAGGACGCGGCGGCCGGAAACGCACTGCCTTCTCCAGCGGAAAGGCGTTCCAGGCAGCGATGGTATCCGCCCAGATGATGCTCATGCGGTAGCCATTCAACCGCATATTCTGGATCAGCCGCCAACCGTCCCAGTTGTTCGCGCCAGGAACCTCGGTCCCTGGG
>JACIWP010000340.1 GCA_014360855.1 Anaerolineae bacterium | reverse complement strand
TTTCCTCCCCCTGCGGGAGGACCTCGGGCGCACCGGCTATGCCTATTACGCGGCGGAACTGCTGGACCTGCTGACCCAGGAGCAGGACCCGAACCCGGAGCTGTTCGATCTGTTCCTGGAGACGCTGGATCGTCTGGGGCGGGCGGAGGAGCCGCGCCTGCCGATGCGCTACTTCGAACTGCACGCCATGGGGTTGGCCGGCTTTCAGCCGGAGCTGTTCGTGTGCCTGAGCTGTCAACAGCCCATCCGGCCGACGCAGAATTACTTCCATGTCGGGCGGGGCGGCGTGCTGTGCGATGCGTGCGGGCCGGCGGCCAACGGCGCCCGCCTCATCAGCCTGCCGGCGCTGAAGGTCCTGCGCTATATGCAGACCCGTCCCTATGCCGAGCTGGAGTTCCTGCGCCTGCGGCCGGCGGTGCACGCCGAGCTGGAAGAGGTGCTCTTCCAATACCTCACTTATATGCTGGAGCGCGCGCCCAAGTCGGTGCAGTTCCTGCGCCTGGTGCGCGAGCGGGTCAATCATGGGATGGCGCCGGCTGGGACGGCCGGCGAGACGCGTGGGGAAACAACCCCCACAGAATGAGCGGGGAAAGAGCATGCATATCGCGGAGTATCAGCGGTGGCTGAAAGAATATGACGTGGCGCGCGATTTTCATCTGGCGTCGCCGGCGCACACCTTCATCCATTTCCTCGAGGAGATGGGGGAGGTGGCGCGCCTGGTGCTGTACGCCGAGGGATACCGCGATCCGGCCGGCCTGGCCGATTGGCGCGCCCGGCTGGCGGAGGAGCTGGCGGATGCGGCGACCTTTCTGTTCAAGCTGGCGTACCAGTATGATATCGACCTGGAGTCTGCCCTGCTGGCCAATATGACGAAGGCGGAAGGGCGTTTCGACGTCGAAAGCGGACGCGCCGACACACAGCGGTACCTGGCCTCCCAGGTGGAAAATCTGCGCAAGAGGAAGGGGACAGACACAACATGAAACGGTCGCTCACGTTCCAAGAGATCATCATGGCCCTGGAGCGCTTCTGGGGGGAGAGAGGTTGTCTCGTCTGGCAGCCGCATAACATCCCCGTGGGCGCCGGCACCATGAACCCGGCCACCTTCCTGCAGGTGCTGGGGCCGGAGCCCTGGAATGTGGCCTACGTCGAGCCATCCATCCGGCCGGCGGACAGCCGCTATGGCCAAAACCCCAACCGCATGCAGCGCTTCTACCAGTATCAGGTCATCCTGAAGCCGGAGCCCCCCAACCCGCAGGAACTGTACCTGCAAAGCCTGGAAGCGCTGGGCATAGACTGTTCCAAACACGATGTGCGCTTCGTAGAGGACAACTGGGAATCGCCGGCGCTGGGCGCCTGGGGCCTGGGGTGGGAAGTGTGGCTGGACGGACAGGAGATCACCCAATACACCTATTTCCAGCAGGCCGGCGGCTTCACCACCGACCCCGTCTCCGTGGAAATCACCTACGGCCTGGAGCGCATCGCCATGCCCTTACAGGGGGTGCGGAGCTTCACCGATATCGAATGGGCGCCCGGCATCACTTACGGCGACGTGCTCTTCCAGGCGGAGGTGGAGTTCAGCCGCTATAACCTGGACCACGCCGATGTGGCCCAGATGAAGGAGCTGTTCACCGTCTACGAGCGGCAGGTGAACCAACTGCTGGACGCCGGCCTGGTACTGCCGGCCTACGATTTCGTGCTCCTTTGCTCCCATACCTTCAACGTGCTGGACGCCCGCGGCGCGGTGGGCGTGACGGAGCGCGCCCATTTCTTTAACCGCATGCGCCGGCTGGCCCGCAGTGTGGCCCAGGCCTGGGTGCGCCAGCGGGAGGAGTTGGGCTTTCCGCGCCTTCAGCGGCAGTGGGTGCTGGAGGGGGTGCGCTATCCGGAACCGCCGGCGGAGCTGACGCCGCCGGCGCCCGCGGAGCCACAGCCTTTGCTCCTGGAGATCGGTGTGGAGGAACTGCCGGCCTCGGACCTGCGCGCCGCGCTGGCGCAGTTGGAGCAGAGCGTGCCGGCCATGCTCTCGGATGCTCGCCTGTCGCACGGCGCCATCCGCATCACCGGTACGCCGCGCCGCCTGGTCGTATATGTGGAGGATGTGGCCCCGCGCCAGCCCGATGAAGAGGAAGAGGTCAAGGGGCCGCCGGCGCAGGTGGCCTTTGACGCCGAGGGCCGGCCGACGCCGGCCGCCGTAGGCTTTGCCCGGGGGCAGGGGGTGCCGGTCGAGTCGCTGGAAGTGCGCCAGGAAGGGAAGAAGAGCTACGTGGTGGCGCGCGTGCGGCGCGCCGGCCAGCCGGCCGGCGTCATCCTGGCCGAGGCACTGCCCAAGCTGGTGGCCGGCTTGAGTTTTGATATGAGCATGCGCTGGAACCAGAGCGGTGTGAGCTTCTCCCGGCCCATCCGCTGGTATGTGGCACTTTTGGGTGCGGATATCATCCCGTTCGAATACGCCGGCGTGCGGGCCGGCCGGCACACGCGCGGCCTGCGGGCCTTGGGCGCGCCGGCGCTGGAAGTCCCATCCGCCTCCGCATACTTCTCCCTGATGGAATCCAAATCCATCATGGTGGAGCGGGAGCGGCGGCGCCAGGAGATCCTTGCGCAGGCATCTCGCCTTGCGGCGGAGGTCGGCGGCCGCGTGCCGGATGACCCCGCCCTGCTGGATGAGGTGACGGATCTGAACGAGTGTCCGCACGCCATTCGCGGCGATTTTGATCCAGCGTTCCTGGAACTGCCGGCCGAGGTGCTCATCGCCGTGATGAAGAAGCATCAGCGCTACTTCCCGGTGGTGGATGCCCAGACGGGCAATATGCTCCCGCACTTCATCGTGATCGCCAATGGTCACACGCTGGACGAGGCGCTGGTGCGCGCCGGCAAC
>JACIWP010000339.1 GCA_014360855.1 Anaerolineae bacterium | reverse complement strand
CAACGACGAGATCTGGGTTGACACCTGGGAGCAGTTCCGCAAGTGGATCCATGAGGAGAAGATCATGCGCATCCACTACGGCGGCGAGGGCTGGGCCTACTGGTACGATACCATTGACGATGTGATGCAGGGCCGCGCCTGCGGCTACACCGGCTCCAGCGGCGACCAGGGCGACCTGGACTTCAGCATCATCGCCGGCCATATCCAGCCCGGCTGGAAGAATCCGGCGCATCCGCCGGCCCCCGTCGCCCAGGCGCACTACGTGGTCTTCCCGCTGTATGTGTCCGAGGAGCAGACCAAGGCCGCCCTCAAGTTCTACAAGTTCTTCACCTCCACTGACATGACCGCGGAGTGGTCCGCCCGCACGGGCTACCTGCCGGTGCGCCTGTCCGCTCGGGAATCCCCGGTGCTGAAGAAGGCGGCGGAGACCACAATGCCGGCCATCATGGTGCCGGCGGAGCAGACCAAGTACGCCTCGCCTCTGCCGATTGACCCCACCGGCGGCAAGATCACCGACGCCCTGACCAAGGCCGCGGACAAGGTCGAGATCGAAGGCATCCCGGCCAAGGAGGCGTTGGATGAGGCGGCGGCGGAGGCCCAGGCGGCGCTGGACGAGTACTGGGCGTCCAAGAAGTAACACGGCTCCCACCGCATAGGTGCTTCTGGCCAGGGAGATAGGAGAACATCCTTCTCCCTGGCCTTTTCCTGTACACTGCATCCGGGAGTGATCACATGGGATCCTCGCAGAACCATCAGCGGCCCGTTCATATTGGTGCCTCGGTCAGCCCGTCGTTCCTGCCGGCCCAGTTGGAGGCCATTGACCGATATATGACGTATGCCCGCCGGCTGGGACTGACCTCCATCGAAATTGATTTCTCCATCAAGGGACACTATCCGCAGTATGCCCCTCTCCCGTACGCCTGGGAGGACAGCCCGGTGTGGGAGGAGGTGCGCCGGCGTGTCGAGCAGTTCCCCATGTCCGGCGCGCACCTGCCGTTCCTGGGCATCAATCCCCTTTCGGATGACCCGGAGGAGGCCAAATGGGCGAACTTCGAGTACCATTCCTCGATTGACCGCGCTGGGGAGCTGGGCCTGCGCTACGTCATCATCCATACGACGGGCCACCGGCCCGGGACGACGCGCGAAACCTGGCTTCCCATCTGGGTGGATTATATGGGGGAGATGGCGGAGTATGCCCGGCGGGCCGGCCTCATCCTGTGCCTGGAGAACGCCGCCGCTACCTTCCGGCTGGACGACACGGCCTATGTCATCCGCCAGGTGCATTCTCCCTGGCTGAGGATGACGTTCGACACCGGCCACGCCCAATATATCCTGAACTGGAACGGCGAACGCATCTGCGCCTACGAAGCCTACGGCTCCTTGGAGAATTTCATCCGCCGGGAGCATGATATTCTCTTCACCCTGCACATCCACGATAATTACGGTGAACAGGACGATCACCTGGTCATCGGGGATGGCAAGGGCGATTTCAGCTATCTGCGTACCCTCTACGAGCTGGGGTTCGACGGCGCCTGGAATTTTGAGCACAACATTGACGATAATTGGGACAGTGTCGAGGTGGCGGTGCGCCGGCTGAGGGCCTTGCTCGGCCTGCCGGCGGTCAACACGGCCGCTTCTTAGCGCCGGCGGGAGCGGCTGACCACCACCAACAGCATGGACAGCACCGCCACGCCGGCGAACCCGACCAATCCGATCCCCAGGAAGAGGTCGGCGGCCGTGTCCAGGCTGATGCCCAGGAAAGGCGTGGGAGTTGGTGTGGCTGTAGGGGTAGGGGAGGGTGTGTTGGTAGGCGTGGCGGTGACCGTTGCTGTCGCTGTGGCGGTGTGTGTCGGTGTGGCGCTGGCCGTAGGCGTTGCGGTCAAGGTCGCGGTGGCGCTGGGCGTCGGCGAAGGCGTGTCCGTCGGGAGCGGCGTCGGGGTGCGCGTCGGGGGCGCCGGCGTGGAGGTGGCCGTGGCCGGCAGAGCCGTGAAGGTGGGCGTCGGCTGAGGCTGGTTCGGGTCCACCGTCAGGGTCACATAGTCGAGAAAGCACTGGTCGGCGCCGAAAGTCTGGTCGTGGAACACCCAGACAAAGACGGTGATCTTCGTGGACTGCGCAACGGCGGACACGGATAGGTCGGGCATACGGGTCTTGTCCCAGCAGGATGGGCCCCATATCACGTTGGGTGAAAGAGGGTCCGTGCCGCCGAAGGGGTCAATGCCCAGCTTGCGCTCCATGCCCGGCACACTGCTGGCCGCCCAGCCGATGGTAACGCGATAGGCGACGCCGGGGGTGACGTTTGGCACTTCCTGGTAGATGCCGGCGGTGAAGGGTTCGCCGTCGGACCAGACGCGCAGGGAAGGCGCGCCGAAGGCGGTGTCCGGGGACTGGTCGAAGGCGGGATTGCCGCGCAGTTGGAAGTACCACCAGCCGGCGGGGACGAGCTTATTGGGGGTCACGCTGGTGAAGGTGTCGAACCCACCGTTGAAGAGGAGGTTGCCGCCGGCCTGGGCGGCGGTCAGTGAATGGACCGCCGACAGGCAGGAAATACACAGCAGTAGGATCAGCAGTGTGCGTCTCAAGTCGGCTCCCGGTCTCAAAGAGAATGATCAACATCTACCTCAGGTGGGGCCAATCGTCAAATTGCGGGGGTTGTGGCTTCGTATCCTCCTGCATGTACGGCCGGCGTTGGCTGTAGCGAGTCGCCCGTCTGCCCCAATGTCCCCATATCTCCATGTCCCACGACTTTTTCATTATCCTCCAAATCATACTTGATTTTATGAAAAGTTGTGGTACAATATAACCGGACGAGTTAACATTAAGCGGACCCCCATCGCTGTTCAGATGGTTCGATGATATCCATGTGGTCCGATCGCCGCGAGGGGC
>JACIWP010000338.1 GCA_014360855.1 Anaerolineae bacterium | reverse complement strand
GACGAGCGCCGCCTGGATGGCCCTGCGCCTCTTGGCTATGCCCTGGATCCTCAAGCCCCGACTGATCAGACGCGCTCTCTTCACCTACCGATGGTCTCTCGCCTATGAAAGTGGGTAAGAGTCAGCAGGGTAAGCCGTTCCCAGCGTGCTATTTTCGCCGGAACAGACCCTTCTTCCTGGCCCCTGGCGGAGAGATGGTCTGCTCGTCCGCGGCGTTCACCCAGAGGAACATTTCACACGAGGGATATTCAGAGGTTAGGCAAAATATCTCCTGATGTGCTTCGAAGATCTCTAACGGTGGCTGTGCACCGTAACAGCGATGTCTCGGATGGGGTTCCAGAATATGCTCGGTCGGGTCCTCCGCCGTCCCGAGGTAGGGACAGACCGCCGCGACGGCCGCCGGCTCGACTTCCTCAACCTCGGCCTGTGCTGGCAGGGGTTCTTCCCCTGGTGGCGCGGCCGGCGCTTGTTCGCCGGCGGTCTCGGAAGCCGGGGACGTCGCATCCGCAATCTGCTGATCCAGGTCTGCCAGAGGATCTCCCAGGAGGCGTTGGGAACGTTTGGGGGTGCGGCGGGGTGGTTGTTCAGGCATGTCCGATGATCCTTTCTGCCAGGCGTGCCTAATCTATGCTCCCTGGGCCGGTGGGGTCATACTCAAAGATCGTCAGATGATGGCTGGGTGCCTCGGAAAGGCGTGCGCTGGCGCGAATAGGTTCCGCGACAATCCCCGGGAAATGCCGCTGGAGCATTGCGATGATCTCCCGGGATTTGGCATACCGCCGATCGTAAAAGGTCGGGATCACCAGCGCCAGTCGGACCGGATGGCCGGGGGAGAGCCGGCGCGTCCGGACGATTTCGAGCACCACCAGCCGGGCGCTGACAACGGCGAGATATTCCATGGAGACCGGGATACAGACCTCCTGGGAGAAATGCAGGGCACATTCGGAGAGCAAGTTCACAGATGGGGGGCAGTCCAGGAGGATAAAGTCGTAGCCGGCCCCTTCGATGCCGGCCAGCCGGCGCCGCAACACATCAGGCTGTTCCTGCTGCATAATCAACTTTTGCTCCGCCTCCGTCAGCCGGCGATCGGCCGCAATAATGTCCAACCGGGCGCGCGCTCGGGTGATGCAGTCGAACCAGGCCGCTTTCCCCAGTAACAGTTCGGCCAGAGTTTGCTCATAGCGGGCACCGAGCCAGCCGGCTACACTGCCCTGCGCGTCGAGATCCATGGCCAGCACGCGGTATCCCCGCATGGCCAGCCCCATACTCAGATTGACCACGGTGGTAGTCTTGCCGGTCCCGCCCTTGAAGTTCAGAAAGCTTACAATTCGCGTCATGCAAGATTCCGAGTGGGCGCAGGTGCCAAGGCCGCTGTGTGTCCGCGGGCTTCAATACATCACCTGAAGTTGATCCCCCACCTCCGTGGCGGTGCGGGCGATCGTGCCGGCCGGCAGTTCGATCACGTAATGCACACCCTTGTAGAAGGAACCGAAGCGCCAGGGCTTCAGCTCCTGGTCCATCCCCACCACGCGATCGCACTTGTCCACGTACAGCACGTCAATAGGGATGGACATGAACATGCAGTGTACCCCCCGGCAGGGGATGATGGCCAGCCCATCCCCGGGCGCCAGGTGACGCACCCCGATGAGGCCCCGCAGTCGCGTCCAGGCATTGTTCGCCACACGGCCATGGTCCACCAGCACGGTATCCCGGGTCAGGTTCTTCACGTAGAGCATGGTTGTTTCCCCCAGTATTCGGCAGTTGGCCGCATGTGGCCGGCTTTCGCCCCGGATCCTGCAAAAGGGGTGAACTTGCCTGCTTCGCTGAACGTCTTATATGGCCCGAAAGTACCATTGAATGCCTGTTTTGGGCCGGCTACAGTCAATAATGAGAGCCTCTCCCGACCGTCGGGCATGGGTGCAAAGGCGATGATTGAAGAGCTTTCGTTGGGAAACACCACTGCTGTGCTGAGACTGCTGGCAATGCTCATCGTGGCCACCATGGTCCATGAGCTGGGCCATGCCGGCATGGCGCGCCTTCTGCGCATCCCCATCCGCCGCATTGCTATTGGGTTGGGCCCGGTCATCTGGCGCCGGCAACTGCGAGCCGATCGGGAATTCCTCCTGCGCGCCTTCCCCGTAGGTGCCATGATCGGTTTGCCCAGCCGGCTCAGTCCTTCGGGCGAAAGCTCTCGTCCCCTGTATCACGATGTATGCGTGGCCGCCAGCGGGCCAGTGATCAATCTCCTCCTATTCGTCGGCCTGGCCGTGGTAGACGGAGCGGGCGTTGCTTCGCCGGCGGTGCTCCCCTGGCTCAGGACGCTCGCGCTCCTCTCCGCATTTCTGGGTATATCCAATCTGCTTCCCATCCCTGGCCTGGACGGCGGGCATATCCTGATGCTGGGGGTATCGAAGCTTGGCCTGCGGCTGTCCCCCCGGCAACAGGTGGTCATCCAACAGATGGGATTGCGCCTTGTCGTAGCGCTGTGCTGTGGTGTGCTGTTCGCCCGGCTGATGCGCGTCCTATAGCGTGCCGGCCGAATATCGGACAGTCGCTCTCCCCTGAATTGGCCCCCGTGTTCGTCCCCGCAAGTCCTGGCGTTGCGCATAGACGATTCTCATCCCAACCATGTATTATTATAGCATAGAACAAGGGCGTTGGACAACGCGGGTTTCCCTGCCCGTGCGAGGCTCGCGCGGGGATGCGGCGCGTCGATGCCGGCATGTAATGCGCCGGCAGGCCGGCAGATGCCGGCTAATTTCACCCTGAACCCTGCTAGATGAAAAAACTGTCATCCAATCATGTCAAATGCATAACGAACGTTGTGCATTCTATCTTAACTGTATAGGAGAATTATGAAACGTAATGTTTCGCAGATATCACTGACCGGGGATGA
>JACIWP010000337.1 GCA_014360855.1 Anaerolineae bacterium | reverse complement strand
AGTGGGCGGCGGAAGCACCAGCTCCATGCCGGCGGGAGGCGGCCGGTGCAGGAGAAACACCAGCCCGCCCATGATCAGCAGATTGAACAGCCCCAGCAGGATTGTGCTCCGCTCGCGTTCCCACCAGTGCATGGCCGTGTTCCTTGCAGTAACGAAGGTGCCGCGCTCATGCCGGCTCCAGATGGATCAATACCCGCCGCACCTGGGGCAGGGCCTTGCGGATGGATTCCTCTGCCTGGTCGGAGAGCTGATGGGCGTCGACGATGCTCATCTCGCCGGCCAGCCGGCAGTGCAGGGTCAGGTCATATTCGCCGGCGGCATTGGCAAAGACATGGATATCATGGGCGGAGAGGGAGTCACAGACGCCGGCCAGCGCTTTCTGCACCGTCAGCTTGATCTCCTCATCGCTCATGGCACGCGCCTGAACGGCCTCCATCCGCAGGGATGCACCCGCCGGCTCGATATGACTCACCACTTCCAGCGCCGGCCCGAAAATGCGGTGCAGTTCCTGCTCAAAAGCCGTAACGCGGGCGTGGGCCTCTTCCAGCGTGAGGGTGTCGCTGACCTCCACATGCAGGTGCAGGCTCAGCCGGCCGGAGACCTCGTGGGCGTGCAGACCGTGCACCCGCAGGCCGTAGGCGGCGGCTGTCGCCCGCACCTGCGCCGGCCAATCTTCCCCTTCCGCATGCGCCCCTTCCACATGCACCATCACATCCGCATCGGGCAGAACGCTCATCACCGTTTCTTCGACGCGCGAGGCAACCCGATGGCTGTCCATGACCGAGAGGTCGGGGTCCACCGCCACCACCAGGTCCACGAAGGTGCGGGGGCCGGCCTCGCGCAGGCGAAGCTGGCGCACCTCCCGCACGCCTGGCACCTGGCGCAGTTGTTCGCGCAGGGAGGCCGCCAAACCGGCCGGCGCCGTGTCCAGCAGGGCGGCCACTGCGCGCCGGCCGAGCTGCGCGCTGACGTACATGACGATCAGGGCCACGATCAGGGCGGCGCCGGCATCCGCCTTACCCAGCCATTCGATACCCGTCGCCTGGCTGATGCGAACGCCGGCGAGGCCCAGGATCACCACCGAGGAGCTCCAGATGTCGGTGCTGAAGTGCAGGGCGTCCGCCTCCAGCGCCTGACTGCGGTGCGCCTTAGCGGCACGCATCAGCACCCGCGAGCGGGTGAAATCCACGATGATAGAGATGGCCATAATGGCGAAGGCCCAGACGCTGGCCTCCACCTCCACATGCTTAAAGAACAGGCGCTGGACCGCTTCGTAGATGATCCAGGCGCAGGTGAGGAAGAGGAGCAGTGTCTCCACCAGGGCAGAAAGGTTCTCGACCTTGCCGTGGCCAAACTGATGGTGCTCGTCCGCCGGCCGGTCCGATACCCGCACCGCGAAGAATGTGACCAGCGCGGCCACCAGGTCCAGGCCGGAATGCGCCGCCTCGGAAAGGATACCGAGACTGCCCGTTATCAGGCCGACGACCAGCTTCATGGTGGTGAGAAAGACGGCGGCCACCACCGAACTCACCGCCGCGGAGCGCTTTTCCCGCTGTGCGACCGCGTTGGAATGTGGGGTGTTGTTCGAAATGGGACTGCTGTTCATGGTCACGTTCCGGGCGACGCCGGCTTATTCCTCCACCATAAACTTTTTGGCGAAGGCGCGCATCATCTCCAGCGGCAGAGGGAAGATGATGGTGGAGTTCTTCTCCAGGGCGATCTCGCTCAGGGTCTGCAGGTAGCGGAGCTGGAGGGCCGCCGGCTCCGTGGCAATCGTCTTCGCCGCCTCGGTCAACTGCCTAGCAGCCTGGAACTCGCCTTCGGCATGGATGATCTTGGCGCGCTTCTCGCGCTCCGCTTCCGCCTGCCGCGCCATCGCGCGCTTCAGGGCATCCGGCAGTTCCACATCCTTTACCTCGACGATGCTGACCTTGATGCCCCAGGGCTCGGTCTGTTCATCAATGATGCGCTGGAGGCGCTGGTTGATCTCGTCGCGGTGGGCCAGCAGATCATCCAGCTCCGATTGGCCCAGCACAGAGCGCAGGCTGGTTTGGGAGATTTGCCAGGTTGCCCGGCGGTAATCCTCCACCTGGGTGACGGCTTTGGCGGGGTCAATCACGCGGAAATAGGCCACCGCGTTGACCTTCACCGTCACGTTGTCACGGGTGATGGCTTCCTGGGCGGGGATACCCAACGTGACCACGCGCAGGTCCATCTTCACCATGCGGTCAATGAAGGGGATGATGAAGAACAGGCCGGGGCCTTTGACGCCGATCAGCCGGCCCAGCCGGAAGATCACACCGCGTTCGTACTCCTGCACGATGCGGATGGCCGAGGCCAGTATCAAAATCGCCAGGATGATGAGTACGCCGGCAGTCGATAGGAACTGAAACATCGCGTCACCTCCTTGGACAGGTCTACGTAACACACGGCAACGACGGGACGTACGAACGCATTATACTGTAAGCGGAAGGCCAGCACAAGCGTAATGGGCCAAGGGCGTTCGAATTCACCCCCATAAGCCGGCGCATCACAAGATTGACGAGGAAGCCGGCTACTGGCCGCGGGCCAGCGCGCCCTCGATCTCATCGGCCAGCGCCGGCAGGCGGCCGGCTATGGCGCGCACCAGCCCCCAACAGCCGGCCACCATCATATCCCCGTACGGGACGGCAAAATACGGACAGTGCCGGGAGGCGCGCAGTACGGCGCGGCGCGGCCCGGTCACGGAGAGCAAGAACCGCTCCAACGGTGCGGTATCCAGGAGGAGCGCGCCGTGCCCATGGTCCTGGAAGATCGCCTCGTTGTCAATGTCGCCGGCCGCAAGCTGGCCGATCAGCTCGTCCAGCCGGCCGGCGGTCAGCTTGCCGGTGTGGTGCTCGAACAGGCCGGTCACCACCTC
>JACIWP010000336.1 GCA_014360855.1 Anaerolineae bacterium | reverse complement strand
TCGAACACCGCGCCGTCCCAGCCGAGCACCACCACCTTGCGTTTGGTCAGATCGCTATCCGCCATATCGGTTATCCCAGATAGCCCAGGCCGGCCAGCTTTTCCCGCACCAGCTCTTCCTCTTCCTCGCTGTAGCCCAGGCGCTCGGAGGGACCGCCGGCGCCCCAATCGCGGTACTGCACCTCGCCCGGATGTTCCAATGCTTCCACCAGGACGCGGCCGTCCATATGGGACGGGACGGGCAGTCCCAGGAGGTGCAGGATGGTAGGGGCGGCATCCATGATGGAGGCGTGGTGGAGCTGGGCGCCGGCCTTGATGTTGGGGCCGGCCAACAGGATGATGCCTTCCGAGCGGTGGAGGCCGGGGGGCAGGAAGTCTTCCAGCAGTTCCTCCCGGGAGAGGGTCTGCACCGGCTCCGGCCGGCGAGCGGTGTGGCTCAGGCGCGTGCGGTAATAGGGCTGTTCGCGAAGCTGAACGAAGATATCCGGCGCCTGCTCGGCGTACGGGCCGTGATACAGTTCCTCGCGCAGGTACACGCGTTCCACAATATGTTCCCCCGTCTCGGGGTCAATGAGCGATTCGCTCAGCCGGCGGGCGATTTCCCGGCGGAGGCGCTCATATTCCTCGCCGGGGGAGACGATGCCCTGCGGCTCGCGCCCGCGCAGGTTGATCCAGATGGCCTCGCGAAACTCGTCGGAGTAGGCCTGCGTGTGCGCCCAGTCAATGGCAAAGTAGGACGCCGGCGTGCGCGCCCGGTCGTACAAGGTGGGGAAGAGCCGGCGGAGCGTATCCTTGGTGCGCTTGCCCAACCACTTGCGCAGGTAGTGCCAGATGCTTTTCCACAGGAAGCCCATCAGGCCGGCGCGCAGGCGGCCGGCGAGAGAGCGGGAGCGCTCGCCGGCGAAGGTCAACCAACCCTGCTGGGCCAGCCAGCGGTTGAAGTAGACCGCTTTGGCGGTGGCCGGGCCGGCGCCGTGGTCGGAGACGAGGATGAGGGCGGTGTCGGCATCGAGGCGCCGGCGGAGCGCGCCGATCCACTCATCCAGTCGCTGGTAGACCTGCAGGATGCAGTCTCCATAGCGAGCGGCGCCCTGCAGGTCATACAGCGGGTGGGTCGGGTCCATGAAATGCCAGAAATGGTGTTGAATGTTGTCGGTGGCGCGGAAATTGACCACGAACAGGTCCCAAGGTTTATGGGACATCAGATATTCCACCGCCTTACAGCGCTGTTCCAATGCGAAGATGATGGCCTGGAAGGCGGCGTCATAGCGGCCGCGGCGGGTATGCTCCACGACGCCCGGCTCGATGACGTATTCACCAATGGCCTCCTCCAGCTCTTTGGCCAGCTCCGGCGGGTAGGTGTACTGGCTTCCGGTGCCGGGGGCGTCCACGCCGGCGATGACGATGCCGTTGATGCGCTCCGGCGGGAAGGTCATCGCCACGTTGACGGAGATGCTGGATTTTCCGGCTTCGCTCAGGATGCGCCAGATGGTGGGCGCTTTCACGTCCGCGCCGCTGACCAGCCGCGCCTGATAACTGTTCGGGATATGTTCCTGGAAGTGGTAAATGCCGTGCTTGCCCGGGTTGACGCCGGTCATGAACGAGGTCCAGGCCGGCGCGCTGATCGGGGGCACGGTGGATGCCAGTGGGCCGTGGGCGCCTTCGGTCATCAGTTGGGCCAGGTTGGGTAGCTTCCCCTGACGCGCCCATGGGGTGATCAGGTCCCAGGTCGCGCCGTCCAGCCCGATGACCATCACGCGCCGGACGGCCGGCGACGATGTATCCGTCATACGGTATCCCTCAGAGCATCAGCCCGATGTAATGATAGTGTGGTACAAGATAGCCCCAAAAGGCAATCTGGTCAAATATGAGGAGCAGGATAACCAGCGCGCCTGACCAGACGGCGCGGGGCAGGCGCGCCGGCGCCAGTTCCAGCCAGCCGGCGGCCAGCAGGGCGCAGAACGGGAGGAGGGCGGGGAAGAGGTAGCGCCCCTGCGGCTGCCAGCCGCTGCCGAGCATGGGCAGGAAGGTCTGCAGAAGGATGAGGCCGGCGGCGATACCCATCCCGATCCAGGGGACACCCCGTGTGGCGAGGCCCCGGCGGCGGAGCGCCCGCAGGAGGCCTGCCGCGGCGGCCAGGCAGACGCCGGCCGGCAGGAGATACCACTGCGGCGCCAGGGGCAGGGTCAGCCAGCCGAAATTGGCCCAGAAGCCGGCGAAGGTCAGCATGACGAACAGGATGTAGCGCCGCAGGGAGGGCCAGGAGTAGCTGGCCGGCTCGAAGGGGTGGGGCATCTGGCCGGGCGAGAGGCGCAGCCAGCGCGTCAGACAGCTTTGGCTCCAGTGCGCTCCCTCCTCCAGCCCCGGGTTCTCCAGGAGCTGACGCCGGGCGGGGTCGCCGGCGCGCCACAGGGCCAGGTCATCGGCCGCCAAAGGGGCGGCGCCGGCATTGGCCACGACCACATTGATCCAATAGGCGTGCGCAGAGACGAGATGGCAGACCTCGACGTAGTGCCAGCCGGCGCGGGGCAGTTGTATTTTCTGGCGGGTGCTGGTCTGCCCGTCGGAAATGACCAGATAGCCCTGCGCCGGCGGTGTCGTGGTGTTCACCCAGGCGCCCAGGCACAGCTCCTGGCCGCGCAGTTGGCGCGCGGTATTGAAGGAGAGTTCCTGGAAGGCGCGCGCTGGTTCGCCGGCGTTGGCGGGGGGCAGGTACAGGGCATACTGGCCGGCGTGCGTCAGGGTGCTCGAGCGTTCCGCCGGCCGGTAGCTCACCGGATCGGCCCATCCGGCGGCGCCGGCCAGACGCCAGCTCCAGGCAATGCTCAGGGCCGAGGCGAACGCCAGGCCCACGGCCGGCCACCAGGCGCGGCGGGCGGCCAACCAGGCCCGCAGTTCTTTCCGGTACTTGGTC
>JACIWP010000335.1 GCA_014360855.1 Anaerolineae bacterium | reverse complement strand
GCTGGCGGTATATGCCGGCGTCAACCGCATCGTCAGCCCGGCGCGCCCCGCGGTACAGGCCGCTGAAGCGCTGGGCCTGGAGATTGAGCGCCGGCGCGAGTGCTGTATCTTCTAACTATGCCTCCGGTACTACCCCATAGCCTTCCAACAAGCCCAACTGCGCCATCCCCCAGACGATAGCCGCCGCGGCCAGCACACAGCCGGCCAGGAAGGCCCAGTCCGTGGGGCGCACATGCACATCCCGGTAATAGGTGCGGCGCGGCAGTGCGCCAAAGGCCTTGGAATCCATGGCGATGGCCACGCGCTCCGATTTGCGGATGGCGCTGGCCAGCAGGGGCACGGCGTAGCGCTGTAACTGCTCCCAGCGGCCGCGCAGGGTGGGACGCTCGCCGGCGCCGCGGATGCGGTGCGCGGCGCGGATGATCTCCAGCTCCGTGCGCCACATCGGCATGAAGCGGTAGGCCACCAGGATGCCGTAGCCCAGGCGGAAGGGAAAGCGTGCCTGCTGGATCAGGCTCAGGACGAAGTCGGTCGGATCGGTCGTGGCGACAAACAGGATGGAGAAAGTCACGATGGAGAGCATGCGCAGGGTGAGCGAGATGCCGACGCGAATGCCCTCGAGGATGACGCGCACACCGCCGGCCTGCCAGAGGATGGTCACCGGCCGGCCGGGCAGTGGGGTGTAGAAAAAGGCGTTGGCGCTGATGAATCCCAGCGCTCCCAGCACGAGGAACAGGAGTAGGGGACGGATGAACTGGCGGATCGGCACGCGCGCCAGCACCCGCAGCATGAACAGCCCCAGCGCCAGGAAGGCCAGCGGCGTCCATGGATCGAAGGCCATGGTCACCGCCACCACCAGCGCCATGATGCCGGCCAGTTTGAGGGTGGGGTTCAGCCGATGGATGAACGAGTCGGCGGCGTAATAGTTCAGCAGTCCTTCCATGTTATCCTCGCTTCGCCGGCCCGCCGGCCGCCGGCGCTCCCTGCAAAAGCCCCATCCATTCCCGGATGGACAGCGGCGCCGTGCCATCGCCGTAGCGCAGGCCAAAACGCCTGGCCAGCTCGTACAAGGGCGGCGGACGCAGTTCCGCGGCGGCCACCAGCTCCTCATCAGCAAAGAGCGCGTGCGGCGTGCCCTGAAAGCGCACCTGGCCGTCCACCAGCACCGCCGCCGTGCCGGCGTAATCGGCCACCAACTGCATGTCATGAGTGATGGCGAGGATGGTGACGCCGGCGGCATGCAGGGTCTGGAGCCGCTCCATCAGGGCGTGAGCGGTGTTGCGGTCCTGGCCGAACGTCGGCTCGTCCAGGATGAGGATGCGCTGTCCGACGGCCAGCATGGTGGCCACGCTCAGCCGGCGCTTCTGTCCCTGGCTCAGCGCGAACGGGTTCATCTTGCGGTACGGCGTCAGTCCGAACGATGCCAGCAGGGCATCGGTGATCTGTGCGATCTCGGCCTCCGGGCGCCGGCGCACCCGCAGGCTGTAGGCCAGCTCCGCCTCCACGGTGCGCTCGACGAACTGATGTTCCGGGTTTTGGAAGACAAAGCCAACCCGCGCTGTGATGTCCGCCGTGGTGAGGGCGGTGATATCCTCGCCGAACAGGAACACATGCCCCGCCGGCGGCCGCAGGATGTCCACGAAGTGCAGGGCTAAGGTTGTTTTGCCGGCCCCGTTGGGCCCCACCAGCGCCATGAAGGCCCCCTGCGGCACGGCCAGCGATAGGTCGCGCAGGACCTCGGGTCCGCCGGCCCGATAGCGGAAGGAGAGGCGGCGCGCTTCCAGCGCTGGTGGGCCGCCGGCGGTGCTCCCCACGGGGCGGCGCGGCGGCTCTGCTGGAAGGGGGCCGGCGGGGACGATGCCGGCGAACACTTCTTCCGCCTCGTCCACGGTCAGGGGCAGACGGTCCAGAGGAAGGCCGGCGGCGCGCAGTTTGCGAGCCAGGGCGGTCACCTGGGGAAGCCAGATGCCCATCTCGTCCAGAACTTCCCCGTTGGTCTGAAACACCTGCGCCGGCGCGCCGCTCAGCACCAGCCGGCCCTCATGGTTCAACAGCATCACCCGGTCCACCATGGCGATCAAGTCGTCCAGGATGTGTTCCACGATGATGATGGTGGTATCGGGTTGTTGGGCACGCAGTCGGGCCAGCCACTGGAAGAACTCGAAGCGCGCCGCCGGGTCCAGGTTGGCGGTGGGTTCATCCAGGAAGAGGATGGAGGGCCGGCGCGCCAGGGCACAGGCCAGCGCCAGGCGCTGTTTTTGCCCTCCGCTGAGCCGGTCCACCCGTTCGCGCCGGCGCTCCTCCAATCCCACCAGCCGCAGGCTTTCAGCGATGCGCGCTTCCATTTCCGGACGGGGCAGGGCCATGTTCTCCAGGCCGAAGGCCACCTCGTCCTCAACGGTCAGCATGCAGAACTGGGCTTCCGGGTCCTGGAAGACGATGCCCACTTGGGCGGTGCGCTGACCCACAGTCAGGGCCGCGATGTTCTGCCCAGCGATGAGCACCTCCCCCTGCATGGCCGCCGGTACCGAGTCGGGGATCAGGCCGGCCAGACACAGCCCCAGCGTGCTTTTGCCGCTCCCGCTGGGACCAAGGAGCAGGAGCGTCTCCCCGCGTTCGGCCTGGAAGCTCACATCCTGCAGTGCCGGCCGCGGGGCACGCGGGTAGCGCACCGTCAGATGGCGGACATCGATCCAGGCCATAAGCTCATCCCTGTATGCGGGCGCGGCCCAGCGCGGTGTTGTCCAGCACGCCGGTGGCGGCCAGCGCATCGCTCAGCACCTTGCCGAGCCAGCCGGAAAGGATAGCCGCGGAGATGAACCGGGCGATGAGCATCAGCACCACGATTGGCACCGCCAATGTGTTGTACCAGAAGGCGTAGTCCACGATCCAGCTCCCCAGTGCGGCGCCGGCGGATGCGGCGATGAGCGTCGGCAGGTCATAATG
>JACIWP010000334.1 GCA_014360855.1 Anaerolineae bacterium | reverse complement strand
GTTGGCCGGCCCTCTGCTAACCGTTTGCATCGTGCTGATCCTCCTTGTGCTCCCACAGGGGCAGGCGCTTGCGGAGGGCGCGACCTATTACGTTGCTCCCTGGGGGAACAACGCTTCCCCGGGCACTTTCGCCCAGCCCTGGGCCAGCATTGACTACGCCGCCATGATGGCCCAGGCCGGCGATACCATTATTATCCGCGGCGGCATCTACGAGGAATGGGTGGAAACCCGCCGCTCGGGGGCTCCCGGCGCCCCGATCACCTTTCGCGCCTATCCCGGTGAGCGCCCCATCCTGGACGGATATCGGCTGGAATGGGGCACCGGCTTCGCTATCGCCGGCGGGCACAGCTACATCCGCCTGGAAGGGCTGACCATCCGCAACTTCCCGGGCTACGGGCTGGTGCTGTGGGGCAATAACCACCATATCGAGCTGGTCAACCTGGAGATCTACGGCTGTGACACCGCCCTGCGCCTGACCGAATTTGCGATACCCGGGAGCACGGTAGAGGACGTGCTGGTAGAAGGGCTGTACCTGCACGACAACGCGCTGTTGGGCATGGACTGCTCCCCGGGGCCCTGCCGGCGGCTGACCATCCGCGACACCATCTCCGCCCGCAACGGCACAGGGAATAACACGGCGGCAGACGGCTTCGCCTTCGAGTCCGGCGAGGACATTCTCGTGGAGCATTGTCAGGCCTATCGGAACGCCGGCGATGGCTTCGATTTCAAGACGGCAGGGACGCGCCTGTCACGCGTGCTTTCCTGGGGGAACGTCCGCAACGGTATCAAGCTGTGGAACATCGGTGCCGCCCTGGAAAACAGCATCTCCCGCGATAACGGGCTGGCCGGCGTCGTGCTGGAGGCCGGCGGCACTTATACCCTGACCAACAACGTGGTGGCGCACAATGCGCTGGAGACCGGGGACTACGGCATGTACGTGGCCTATGATCCGCCGGCGACCGCCGAACTGCGCCTCTTCAACAACATCTTCGCCTTCAACGGGAGCGGGGTATACTTTGGCGAGCACGTACTGCTGTGGGAGGACCACAACCTGTACTACAGCCGGGAGGATTCGGAGATTCAGGCGGCGTTCACCAGTCGGGTGGACTACAGCCGGCTGGACCTGAACACCGGCCTGTGGTACATCGAGACGGGGAACGGCCGGCACAGCGCCTCCATTGACCCGGCATTTCGCGATCCAGCGGCGAGGGATTATCATCTGCGCCCCGACTCGCCGGCCATTGACGCCGGCAGTACCGCCTGGGCGCCGGCGGTGGATTTCGACGGCGTTCCCCGTCCACAGGGGTTGGCGGCCGACATCGGCGCGTATGAATGGGGCGTCTGGGGGAATCGGGTGTGGATGCCCCTGCTCCGGCGCTGAGTTATGCCGGCAGGGAGCTGACCAGAATATGGTAGCAGACCACCGCCAGGGCCACGTGCACGTTCAGGGAGCGCCCCTTGCCGAACATGGGCACAAAGACCGCCCCATCGCACAGCTCCAGCACGCTTCGCGTCACGCCGTGGTCCTCGTTCCCCACGACCACGGCCACCCTGTCCGGGTAGGGATAGGCGTAATAGGGCCGGCTGGCATCGGTCAGCTCTAGTGCGACGACGTGATAGCCGGCCTGCCGCAGTTCCATCACCGCGTCTTCCGTCCGCTCCAGGTAGCGCCAGGGCACCCGCTGGTCCTTGGCGCGTGCCACCTTGGTGATTTTGGGGTGCGGCGGCGTGGGGGTGATGCCGGTCAGGAGCAGTTCCTGCACGCGGCAGGCGTCGGCGATGCGGAAAATGGAACCGACGTTGACCGGGTAGGCCACGCTCTGCAGTACCAGCGCCAACTGCCGGCGCGGTTTTGGCTGTGCGCGCAGGAAGCGCTTGAGTTCCGTTCCTCGTAAGGGCTTCACGATGATACCTCCCCTGGCCGTGCCCCTTGAGCTATACCATGGATGGGCGCGGCTGTCAACTGGCATACACGTTTCATGACCTTCCCCACCCCTGGCAGTATGGGCGTCGGGCCGGCTGTCCCCTTGGGGCGGCCGGCCCGGATTTCCGCCCGATCTGGATTTCCGAAAAAAGGGACCTTTGTGGTACACTTTGCGCGCACGCTCGCCGCGTGCGAAGGCATCCAATCTCCCGCAGGTGAAGGAGGAGCAAGATGACGCATCATCGTCGTTGGTTTGCCCCATTTCTGGTGATGGTACTGCTGGCCATTATGGCCGCCGGCTGTGCCCTGCCGGGCAAATCCGCCGAGCCCAAGACCCTCAAGATCGGCGTCCTTCCCATCGCCGACGTGGTGCCGATGTACGTGGCACAGCAGGAGGGCTTTTTCACCCAGGAGGGCATCCAGGTGGAACTGGTGCCGGTCGCCAGCGGCACGGAGCGCGATGCGCTCATCCAGTCGGGCGGCCTGGACGGTCAGCTTAATGAGGTGTTGACCACTTTGTTGACCAACGCCGGCGGCAGTGTGCAGGTCAAGATCGTGACCACGGCCCGCCGGCCCTTCCCCGACCAGCCTCTGTTCTACATTGTCACCGCGCCGAACAGCGGCATTACCGATGTGGAGGGGCTGAAGGGTGTGGAGATCGCCATCGGCGAGAACACCGTGGTGCATTACGTGGCGGACCGCGTGCTCCAGCATGCCGGCCTGTCCGCCGGCGATATCCGCTTCACCAACGTGCCCAAGATTCCGGTGCGCTTTGAACTGCTGATGAGCGGGCAGGTGAAGGCGGCCGTCCTGCCCGACCCCTTTGCCTCGCTGGCGATCCTGCAGGGCGCCGGCGTCGCCATTGACGATACCGCCTATCCGGAGGTCTCGCACAGCGTCATCAGCTTCCGCACCGAGGTGTTGAAGGATCGCCCCAACACCATCAAGGCCTTCCTGCGGGCATATGATAAGGCGGTGCAGGCTCTCAACCAGAACCCGGATAAGTACCGGGATATCCTGATCCAGACGGCGCGCGTC
>JACIWP010000333.1 GCA_014360855.1 Anaerolineae bacterium | reverse complement strand
CCTGGGCCAGCACCTTGATCTGGTCGCTGAAGCGCGAGATGCGCAGGGAAAACTGGAACAGGATGCCCAGCAGGCACACCACGGCGATGGTGAAGATGAGCGCCGGCGGGTACTCGATGCCGACGGCGTAGGCCAGCTTGTCCAGCAGGTCCACCAGCCCCAACGGCGCCAGCACCATCAGCACCGCCGCGCCCAGCCACAGCAGGGCGAATTCCTCTTTCAGCCGGCGCGTCCGCACCAGGTTCACCACCAGGAACAGGATGATGACGCCGCCGGCCAGCAGGAAAATGCGCGTCTCCAGATGCATATCCCCTCCTCATCCCTCCAGCCAGCCCCCTTGCGCCAGGACGTCGCGCATGGGGGCAAAGCGGAAGCGCTCCAACAGCCGGCCCAGCCGCCCCAGCGCGCCGGCGATGTTGCCGTACGTCCCCACGGCCAGATGAAACGGCATCGGTACCCGCGGTGTGCCGGCATACGTCTCCCAGGGATGGACGTAGAGCACCGCCGGCCGGGTACGCGCCGTCCTCTCCCAGCACCATGTCAACAGCGGCCAGGGGAGCAGGCGCAGGTAGGTCCCGCCGCTCACCGGGAGGCGCCGGCTCCCGACCTGGCAGACGGTCAGGGGGAACTCCACCAGCCGGCCGTTCGCGTCGTGCCGCTCCACTGCGGAAGCGCGGATGCGGTACGGCTCCAGCGGCGCGTTTGCCACCCCGTATAACGGCGTGCGCAGTGGGAAGATGCTGGAATCGTAGCGATACCCGTGCTCCACCAGCACCTCCAGCGCCCAGGCAGTGCGCTCCTCCAGCGAGAAGGTGGGGGCGCGGAAGCCGATGATCGCCGGCGCATCCCCCAGGATGTCTTCCATCAGCCGGCGGAACTCCCACAACTCCCGATCCAGCTCCTCTGCCGTCATCTCCCACAGGGGACGGTGCGAGTACGAATGGCAGGCGATCTCATGGCCGGCGGAGGCGATCTCCCGCACCAGCGCCGGCTGTCTCTCCGCGACTTCGCCCACGATAAAGAAGGTGGCCTGTACATGATGCGCCCGTAGCAGGGCCAGTATGGGCTGGACCGCCGCCGGCGCCTGGTCCACGCGCTTGGCCGGCGGCACCTTCCCCCGCACTAGCTCAGCGTGATACCATTCTTCCAGGTCAATGGTCAGCGCGTGCAGACGCATCGCCCCATCCGCTTTCACTTATACAGCTCGATCACCGTGTTCCAGCAGTAGCGGCGCAGGAAGGGCAGGAGGCGGAACAGCCGCTCATCCAGATTTTGCAGGCGCCGGAACGCCGGCGCATAGCGATCCGCCTCCACCACGATTTTCTTCCAGTAGCGCACCTTGCTGGGATGCGCCCGCTCCCCGAAGAAGAACCACAGGAAAATCCCCAGGGTCAGGAACTGAAACTCCGTATGCTCGACGCGAGCGAAATAGCGCCGCATGGCCGTGATTTTGGAGTAGGTCAGCGGCTCCTCGAAGGGGGTGCGCACCACGCTGGCCAGCCGGCGGTACACCTCGATAATTGGGTTGTGGCCCAGCGGCTCGGTGAAAATGGCCATGCCCCCCGGCTTCAGCACGCGGGCGATCTCCGGAATGGAGCGCTCCAGGTTGGTGTGATGCAGGACATCACGGCCGTAAATGACGTCGAAATATGCGTCCGGAAAGCCCAGGGCTTCCGCCGGCATGCAGTGGGTGGTGACCCGATCGGCCACACCGTAGCGCTCCGCCAACTGCCGGGCCACCTCCAGCATCCCCGGCGAGATGTCCACCGCCGCTACCCGCGCGCCGGCCAGCGCCAACCCCACGCTGGACTCCCCAGGGCCGCACCCCAGGTCCATCACCGTCTTTCCCTGCAAATCTCCCAGGCGCCGGCGGGAAAAGACGTTCTCCGGCGTCGTCGGGCAGGAGAAGAGCCGCTCCGGGTCCAGCGAGTCCAGGTCAATCTCATGGGCCCATTGGTCATGGAACTGGCTCTCATAGGCCAGCCGTTCGCCGTTGGGCACGCCGACCGCCGGCCTCTCCTCCCTCGCCAGCGGCACCGCCGGCGGGTCCTCCACTGCCTGGGGCGTTATTTCCGCGACCATAGCATATATTCTCCAATCTGTATGTCGGGGTGGTAATGGGCCTCGATAAAGGCCGCCACCTCGGGATAGGCGCGCGCAAAGGAGGCGTAGCCGAACACCGGCTCCTCTGTCTGCCGGCTGATGATCAGCGCCGGCCGGCGCGATTCCAAGTCCTGCACCAGCCGTGCTACCTCCTCCTCCGTCAGGAACGAGGGCCAGAAGTAGTCGTGGCGGGTGGGATTATGCCGGCCGGTCAGGAAATAGAAAAACGCGCCGCTGGTATCGAAAATGGCATCGGAGGCGGTTGTACGGGCCTCGATGGCGCCGGCCACCTGCCGCAGTATCCGGGCGGCGTCCGCCCGCACATAGACATCGGCTCGCTCCCCATCCAGCAGTTCGTAGGGCACCCGCACCAACCCCTGATCCAAGCGGTAAAAGTGCCCCACCATGGGATAGATCTGCAGGGCTACCAGCGCCGCCGGCATCAGGGCCAGCGCCGACGGCGCCCACCGCCGGCCGGCCCCTTGTATCTTCTCCCGCCAGGCCAGCCAGGCCCGATATCCCAGCCAGGCCAGCCCGATGAAGGCCGGCTGGACCGACCACAGCAGATGATTGGCGTCGGCGAACGGGAA
This sequence comes from Anaerolineae bacterium, assembly GCA_014360855.1. Taxonomy (NCBI): domain Bacteria; kingdom Bacillati; phylum Chloroflexota; class Anaerolineae; species Anaerolineae bacterium. The sequence goes on along the minus strand of JACIWP010000333.1, from coordinate 294 downwards.
GACCTGCAGCATATTCCAGGCGCCGTAGGTCAGGAGCAGCACAGCCCACGGCGTGTCCGGGGTCCCTCGCCGGCCAAAGCACACGTCCCACCATAATCCCAGGCTCACCAGGGCCGGCAGGTAAAAGCGCAGTCCCGTCCAGCTCCGCAGGCCGGCGTGCAGTACCCCTTGGAGCGTCCATTCCCCGCCCCACGGGATGAACCACAGCAGGACACCGGCCAGCCCGTACAACAGCACCGCCGGGGCCGGCAGGTGCCGTGCCTTCCAGCCGGCCAGGGCGCCGAGGCCGGCCCA
>JACIWP010000332.1 GCA_014360855.1 Anaerolineae bacterium | reverse complement strand
GATTTCGCTCCTCGCAAGATGTCAATCTCGATAGTAGCCGCGCCAGTCGTTCAGGCGCACCCGCACGATATCGCGGAACATGCGCACCGAATCGCGCAAGGGGTTGACCTTGGTGTTCTCGCCGTAGCGCCAGATCACCGGCACCTCTTTGACGCGGTAGCCGCGTTTGCCGGCCAGGAACAGCACCTCCACATCGAAGGCGGTCACCGCGCCCCCTTTGATGACCTTCGCCTGAGGCCCGTAGATATGCAGGCGGTTGAACAGGTCATATGCCGCTTCCCGCTGGAACGCTTTGAAGCCGCACTGGGTGTCCTCGTAATGGGTGCCGGCCACGATGCGCACCAGCAGGTTGAACACCCGCCCCATGAAGTGGCGGTACCAGGGTTCTTCCAGGCGCAGTGCCCCCACCCCTTCCCGCGAGCCGATCGCCACCTGATAGCCGGCCTGCAGAGGCGTCAGCAGTTTCTCGACCTCCTCGATGGGCGTTGCTAAATCCGCATCAGTGAAGAGGATGTACTGTCCCCGCGCGGCCAGCATGCCGGTGCGGACCGTGTATCCCTTGCCGCGGTGATCGTTCTCGATGACGCGCCAGGTGGCCTGCGCCGGCGCCGCCCGTTCCAGCACCTCGCGGGCCACCCGCACTGTCGCATCCTCACTGCCGTCATCCACCACGATCACTTCGGATGGGTAGGTCTGCTTTCCCAGATAGGCGCAGATGCGCTCCAGCGTGCCAGGCAGACGCTTTTCCTCGTTGTACGCCGGCACCACCACGGACAAATACGGCTCACGTTCCATAGATTGTTTTCCCCATCGTGAATATGAACCACCCAACACACCCACGTGCGCGGTATATGATACCCCGCCGGCGCGCTTTCGTCAATCAGCGCGCACGAAGGTGTTGAAAAAGCAGGGCTGGTACATCCGGTGCAAAAGCCCCATCCCCGTTCCCTTCCCCCGCATGCGGGGAAGGAGGCAGGGGTAGGGGTGCATCTCCTTACACCACTATAAGTAGGGCCGGCGCTGGCTGTACAGCCCTTGCTCGTTCGCTCCAGTGCCTGACAGACATACCGTGTCTCATGTTTTCCAACGCTTTCGCGCTCACCCGCGCCGGAGCAGGGCCTCCAGCTCCGCATCACTGACCCTCCGCAGGCGGTAGACCTCAGCCCGCTTGCGCGTCCACCGCCGGAAGAGGCGCAGGCCGGCCAACTGCCCGCGCAGTCGCGCCCGCGCCGCCTCTCCCCGCCAGGCACGCAGGGCATCCCAGGCAATGCGCAGTTGGGCGCGCAGTACCAGCGGCCAGTAGCGACGCAGGAGCGCCGGCGGGTAGTCCTTGGCGATGACCAGCAGGGTGTTGCGCCCCGTATAGAAGCTGGCCAGCGGCCCCCCGCCCGTGGCGCTGAGCCGGTGATAGACCCGCGCCGCCGGCGCGAAGACACAGCGGTAGCCGGCGATCTGCGCCCGCCACGCCATGTCCACATCCTCGCAGTACATGAACAGCTCCTCATCAAAAAGGCCGATCTCGTCCAGCATGGCGCGCCGATACGCCGCCGCACCACCGCACGCGCCAAAGACCTCGATATCATGGTCATACTGGCCGGCATCCCGCTCCCAAACGCCGCGGTTACCCGGGATCCCGTCCAGGCCGTAGGTGTCACCGGCGGAATTCAGCACATCGCGCCGGTCGTGCAACAGCATTTTGGATGCCGCCGAGCCGGCCTCGGGATGGGACTCCAGCGCCTGCACCAGCGCCTCCACCCACGCCGGCTCTGCCTCGGCGTCGTTATTGAGCAGGGCGATGATCTCGCCCTGCGCGGCGCGAATGCCGGCGTTGACCCCGCCCGTCAGGCCCCGGTTCTCCGGCAGGGCCACCAACCGCGCTTCGGGATACTGCTCTCGCACCAACGTCACTGAATGATCGGTGGAGGCATTGTCCACGACAATGATTTCCAGCCGGTGGTACGTCTGGGCGCGCAGGGAATCCAGGCACGCCGGCAGTAAGCCCGCGCCGTTCCAGTTGGGGATGATGACGCTGACCAACGGGTCTGTGCTCATCGCCCCTCCAGCCGGCGGAAATAATCCTCCACCGCCTCCTCCCAGGGCGGGAGCTGAATGCCCAGCAGATGCGCGGCGGCGAAATTGCGCAGGATGCAGTGCAGGGGCGGCTTGCTGGGCCGCTGGAACTGGTCCGACGTGATCGGATCCACCGGCACGTGCCCCAGGCCGGCCCGCGGCAGGAAATAGCGCGCGAACTCATATCGCGAGCAGGAGCCCTCGTTGGCAAGGTGATAGATACCATAATGTCCCGTCTCGATCAGGCGCGCCAGCGCGTCTGCCAGGTGCGGGGCATAGGTGGGGGAGCTGATCTCGTCTGTGACGATGGACAGCCGGCCGCGCTCCCGCGCCAGGGCACAGATTTTGCTCACAAAATTGGTCCGGCCGGGGGCAAACAGCCAGGCGATGCGCACAATGTAAAAGCGCTCCAGCAGGGTCTCCACAAAGCGCTCGCCGGCGTACTTCGACCAGCCGTAGGGATTGATGGGATGGCGCTCGTCCTGTTCCAGGTAGGGGGAGCCTTTCGTCCCATCAAACACCTCGTTGGTGCTGATATAGACCATGGCCGCGCCGGCCTTCTGGCAGGCGACGGCGACGTTCTGCGTGCCCAGCGCGTTGACCAGATAGGCGGTATCGGGATCGCGCGCACAGCCGTCCACGTTGGTAAAGGCCGCGGAGTGGATCACCACGTCCGGCCGGAACCCGACAATGGCCGGCACGATGCGCTCCGGCCGCGTGATGTCGTGCTCCGGCCGGCCCAGCAACAGCAGTTCATGGCCCTCCAGCCGGCGCACCAGCCACTCGCCCAACTGCCCTCGATGCCCGGTGATGGCAATCCGCATACGCTCCCGCTCCATCCTGTTCAGCTTTTCAGAAAAGGCGCCGCCAGCATGCCGGCCAGCCCGCCGGCGCACAGGCCGGCCAACTCCATCAGGAGCA
>JACIWP010000331.1 GCA_014360855.1 Anaerolineae bacterium | reverse complement strand
AGCATGTCAGGCGAGCTGGTGAGGCCGGACTCGATGTAGCCGACGTCGGGGAACATGTTGCCGCCGATGAGGCCGGCGAGGAAGGTGTTCAGCGTCGCCTCCATGGCTGCCTGCTCATCGAACACCTTGGCATCGCTACAGCCGCTGGTGTTGTACATGGGCACCATGAGCCACTTGGTGATGTCGGTGTAGGCGGCGCTGAGCAGGGCCATCTCCGGCGAGCCGTAGGCCATGACGGTGGTCTGCATGTCCATCTGGGAGAGCAGGCCGCCGATGATGACCTGGGCGCCGGGTTTACGGAGCTGGCTGAGCACGATGCCAAACAGGCTCTCGGTGAGGGCCTGGACCAGGAGGCCGGCCAGGGTGCAGGGAGCGGTGGCGCCGGCCTGCGGGCAGGGCGTGTAGACGAACGGGATATCGTTGTCACAGCAGAAGAGCAGTTTGCCGATGACGATGGGGTCATGGCTCAGCGGCGAGACCGGCTCGATGTACAGGGAGAACGCCGGCGCCTTCTTCCACTCTTCTTTGCCGCCCAGCCGGATGTACGCCATTTCGAGCTGGTCGCGCAGGCCTTCCACGTCCACCGCGGTGATGTTGATGGGCTTGTTGGTGCCCTCCAACATGGCCAGGTACTGCCAGCGGTCATAGGTGCCCACCGCGGTGTCCTGGGTGATGCCCAGCGACATGAAGAAGTCAATGTTGGGCAGGGCCTCGGCGATGATGGCCAGGTTCTTGACGTCCTGGTAGGTGGAGCGCCGGCGCTTCATCGTGTAGGGATCGATGGTATAGGGCGTATCCGAGCCCGTGCCCCAATAAGCGGAGTTCTTCACCAGGTCCATGCGGTACTTGCGGTTGCCGTCCTTATCGGGCATGCCGACGACGGTGACCTTCTTGGGCAGGGTGGAGCGCGCCCGTTCCACCATCCAGGAGGGGACCTTCACCAGGTTTTTGTCCTCGACATGGGCGCCGTGCGCATGCAGGATGTCAACGCCCTCCGGGTTATAGCACCGCACGCCGGTCTCTTCCAGGACTCGCAGAGACGAGAAATAGATCGCCTCGATCTCGTCCTCGGTGAGGATTTGGAGAATAGGCGTGGCGTTCACTTCGTAATTGACCTTATGCACTTCCATGCTACCTTCTCCTCTTAGATCATGTGGCCCAGGATAATGGGCATTGCGATGCGGCGATATTACGCGGCACCGACGAGCTTCTTGGCCAGTTCCGCGCCGGCGGCGGCGTTGGAACCATACCCATCCGCACCGATTTTCTTGGCGAATTCCTCATCGACCGGGGCGCCGCCGACCATGACTTTGACCTTGTCGCGCAGGCCGGCCTCTTCCAGTGCCTTGATGGTATAGGCCATCTGGCGCATGGTCGTGGTCAGCAGTGCGGAGAGGCCCACGATATCGGGCTTGTGCTCCTTCACCGCCTGGACAATGCGCTCCGCCGGCACGTCGAAGCCCAGGTCAATGACCTCGAAGCCGGCGCCTTCGCACATCATGCCCACCAGGTTCTTGCCGATGTCATGCAGGTCGCCCTGGACGGTGGCCATGATGACCTTGCCCAGCAGTTTGGCGCCGGAGGAGACCAGCAGGGGCCGCAGGATTTTCAGGCCGGCCTGCATGGCCTCAGCCGACATCAGCACTTCCGGCACGAACATCTCGCCGGCCTTGAAGCGACGCCCCACCTCGTTCATGCCCATTACCATGCCGTCGTTCAGGATGGAAAGGGGGTCCAGCCCCTCATCCAGCGCCTTCTGCACCAGATTGGGCGTGTTGTCAATATCGCCTTCGATAATGGCAGTCGCCAGTTGTTCCAGGATCTTGCTCATTGTATCTTGCCTCCCCTGTTCGAGTTACTTTTTCTTCGTGTCCGTGCTCTTGACGCGTGCCTCGGCATCCGCCAGCACCTTCTCGATGACATCCCGGGTTTCCTTCTTGATGGGCGGCGGGGTATGGGTCTCCAGGATCTCGCGCACCTTGGCGATGACCCGCTCGCGCATCGGCAGGCCGCCGGCGGCCGACCACTCCTCATAGTTGTGGCGATCGCAGAGGGTCGGATACCAGAACTCGGTCTTGAAGAACTTGCGGGTGTGCGGATGGCGCAGGTAGTGGCCGTTGGGACCCACGCTCTTGATGACCTCGACCGCCAGCGTCTCCTCGTTGACCTCGATGCCGCGGGTCACCCGGCGGGACCAGCCGATGGCCTCGTCCATCATGCAGAGCTGGAAGAGGGAGCCGGTCATGGCGCTCTCGGTATAGCCCACGTCGTGGGTCAGGTCGCCGCCGCACAGCGCCGCCGCCATGACGGAGAAGGAGCCTTCGATGGCGGCCTGCTCGTCGAGCGTCTTGGAGTCGGTACAGCCGCCGGTGTTCCAGAGCGGAATGCCGGCGTAGTGGGCCAGCTCGGTCAGGCCGCACTCGGCCAGCGCCAGCTCCGGCGCGCCGTAGCTGAAGATCATGGTCTGCATGTCGAGGATGGAGGTCACGCCGCCCATGAAGAAGGGGAGGCCTGGAGCGATGGTCTGGGCGAGGGTGAGGCCCATCCAGGACTCGGCCGCCGCCTGGGCGATGAGGCCGGCCAGGGTGCAGGGTGCGGTGGCGCCGGCGATGGGGCAGGGCGTGAAGACCAGCGGCACGCGATGCCGGGCGGCGAAGATGAGCTTATCCAGCGCCTCGAAGGTGCTCACCAGCGGCGAGACCGGCTCGCAGTAGTGCACGTAGTTGGGGCGCCGCTCGAAGGCTTCCTGGCCGCCGGCTTCGGTGATGGCGATCTTGTGGATGGCCTCGGAGTCATCCCAGCGGAAGGACCAGGCCACGATGGGCTTGCTGGTGTTGGGGAACATGTAGGCGAACTCGTACAGCGCGCTCAGGTCCACATGCACGTCGCTGATGGAGCCCAGCGATTCGCAGAAGTCGATGTTGGGGAGCGCGTCGACGACCTTGGCCACCAGTTCCGCGTCGCTCTTGATATAGGGCTGGCGTTCCAGCGTGTACGGATCAATGAAGTTCGGGCAGGTGGGGCCAGGGCC
>JACIWP010000330.1 GCA_014360855.1 Anaerolineae bacterium | reverse complement strand
GTGCTGGGGGAGCTTCAGCACCACGATATCACCCCGGCGCGGGCCGTGGAAGCGGTAGGTGATTTTCTCCACGATGAGGCGCTGCCCAACTGGCCGGTCAGCAGGAGATTGCCCTTGCCTTCCATGATGAGCACTTCGATGGGCATGATATCGCCGCCGGCCTCTGTCCAGGCAATGCCGGTCGCCAGCCCGACCTGGTCCTCCTCCTCGATCCTGCTGGAGGTGAATTCCGGCGGGCCGAGGAACTGGGGCAGGGACTTGACGGTGATGCGGTGCGGTGCCGGCTCGCCCTGGGCCACGCGCCGCGCCAGCTTGCGGCAGATTTGTGCGATCTCGCGTTCCAGGTTGCGCACGCCGGCCTCATACGTGTACTCCCGGATGATGGAGCGCAGGGTCGAGTCCGAGAACTGCACCGGATGCCCGTTCAGGCCGTGAAGCTCAATCTGCCGCGGGATGAGGAAGTGCCGGGCGATCTCCAGCTTCTCCTCCTCCACATAGCCCGGGAACTCGATGACCTCCATGCGGTCCTGGAGCGCCGGCGGGATGGTGTACAGCGTGTTGGCCGTCGTGATGAAGAAGACCTTGGACAGGTCGTACGGCACCTCCAGGTAGTGGTCCGAGAAGGCATAGTTCTGCTCGGGGTCCAGCACCTCGAGCAGGGCCGCCGCCGGATCGCCGCGGAAGTCGGTCCCGAGCTTGTCGATCTCGTCCAGCATGAAGAGCGGGTTGATGCTCTTGGCGCGCCGCATGGTCTGGATAATGCGGCCAGGCAGGGCGCCGATATAGGTGCGGCGGTGGCCGCGGATTTCCGCCTCATCGCGGATGCCGCCCACGGAGACGCGCACGAAGTTGCGTCCCAGCGCCTTGGCGATAGAGCGACCCATGGAGGTCTTGCCGGTGCCGGGCGGCCCGACGAAGCACAGGATGGGACTGCGCATCTTGGAGCCGGCCAGCTTGCGCACCGCGATATGCTCCAGGATGCGCTCCTTGGCGCGCGTCAAGCCGTAGTGCTCCGACTCCAGGATGCGCTCGGCGTTCTCCAGGTCCATGTTGTCCGGCGTCTCTTCCGTCCAGGGGAGCTCCAGGATCCAGTCGAGATAGGTGCGGATGATGCCGACCTCCGGGGCGGCCGCCGGCATGGCCGCCAGCCGCTCCAGCTCCTTCTCCGCCCGGGAGCGCACCTCCTCCGGAAGCTGTTTCTCCTCGAGCTTGGCGCGCAGTTCCTCGATCTCCTGCTGTTGGCTGTCCAGCTCGCCCAGCTCGTTCTGGATGATGCGCATCTGCTCCCGCAGGAAGTACTCGCGCTGGGAGCGGTCCATCTCCTGCTGGACCTGGCTCTGGATCTCGTTCTCCAGCTCCAGCACATCCAGCTCTTTGGCCAGCAGGATGCTCAGGCGCTGGAGCCGTTCCGCCGGGTTGATCTCCTCCAGGATGGCCTGGCGGGTTTCCACATCGAACTCCATCATGGAGGCGATGAGGTCCGCCAGCCAGCCGGGGTCGTCCACGTTCATGGCCGCGACGTAGGCGTCCTCGGGCAGGGAGGGGCTGAGCTGAACGATCTTCTCGAAGAGCGCCAGCACAGCCCGCATCAGCGCTTCCGTGGCGACGCCGCTGACCTCCGGTTCTTCGATGGGCGCGGCGCGCACGCGGATGTATGGCGTGGTGTGGATGACCTCCACGATGTGCACGCGCCGCTGGCCCTGACCCAGCACATTCGTGGTGCCGTCGGGCATGCGCAGGGTGCGCCCGATGATGACCTCGGTGCCGATGTCGTACAAGCCCTCGGGGGATGGCTCTTCCTCATCGGGGTCGCGCTGGGTGGCGACAATGACGATGCCGTCGCCGGCTATCGCCGCTTCCAGCGCACGCAGTGACCGCTCGCGCCCGATAAAGAGGGGCGCCACCATATGAGGATAGATGACCGTGTCCCGCACAGGGATGAGCGGGGCCTCGATCAGCTCGGGCTCCTCCATGTATTCGGAATCCTCGTCGGCCGCCGGCTGGGCCTCCGCCTTGCCCTGGCGCTCCCTGCGGGGCCGGAACTCTTCCGCAAAGATGGTATCGTCAATCCAATCCCAATCCACGTTTTGCATTCTCCACATACTGCGACATTTCCCCAGGATTTGGGGCATTTTCGCTGAATTTTTGGGTATTCGCGGCGTAAATGCCGCAAGTTTTCCAAACAATTATACCTGAAGTGGGAGGAAAATCCAAAAACTCATCCTATCTCTGCCGTCCTCTCGCTATTACAATACCAGCGATGCCCAATAGTGTCAAGAAGCCCACGCCCATGCCAATATACACACTGCCCGGTTGATAGGACCATTCCACATGCCAGGTCCCTGCCGGCAGAGCTACCGCCCGCAGTACCCCATAGGCGCGCAGGGGCACGGCCGGCCGGCCGTCCACCCGCACGTCCCATCCCGGATAGGCGATCTCGCTCAGCACCAGGATGCCCGGCGCGCGGAGCGTCACATCCAGGTCAATTCGTCGGGCGCTGAAGCGGCGGATGGCCAGGGACTCTTCGCTGGCCGCCGGCGCCGGTGTGGGTTGCGGCGCGGTCTCCAGCACAGCGGTGGACCAGGGGTCCAGGTCATCGCCGGCGGTCAGGTCAATGGCTGTCTCTTGGTCCGGTGCCAGGCGGTACGCATGCACGATCCAGGCCGGCTGGGCGCCCAGGAAGGTCTGGTACAGCCGGCGTTCCCCCTCATCCACCACCAGCAGAAGCCCGCCGTGGCTGAGCGTCCGCTGGGTCAGCACGTAGCGCACGTTCAGCATGCGCCACCAGCGAAATTCCGGCACCCGTTCGATGAAGGCGTCGTATGCCGCCAGATGGAGCGGGCCGTTGCCCACCACATCGCGAACCTCGAAGAGCAGGCCGGCATTGCCGTCGGCCGGCAGTAATCCCTCACTGCTCACGCGCCAGTTCTCGTCGGGGTCGTTCAGCAGATGGGCCACCGCCGGCGTCACCGGGAAGTATCCCTTGGGCGGCTCTGCCTGCAGGTTGACACCGCCGTGCGCCAGGTACAGGTC
>JACIWP010000329.1 GCA_014360855.1 Anaerolineae bacterium | reverse complement strand
GTGCTGACCGAGCCGCATCATTTTCACGGCGCGCTGGAAGACCTACAGCGGGTGCGCCTGGCCCTGGATAGTGCCGGCCTGGCTGTCCCCATCCTGCGCAAAGACTTCATCATTGACACCTATCAGCTCCTGGAAGCGCGCCTGGCCGGCGCGGACGCCATCCTGCTGATCGCCGCTGCCTTGCCGGATGAATCGCTGCAGACGCTCTACCGCCAGGCGCAGGCGCTGGGCCTGACGCCTCTGGTGGAGGTGCACGACGAGGAGGAACTGAGGCGCGTCCTGTCCCTGCATCCCAACGTGGTGGGCATCAATAACCGGGACCTCCGCGATTTCCACGTGGACCTGGAGACGACGCGCCGGCTCCGCCCCATGATCCCGGCGGAAGTGGTAGTGGTGGCGGAGAGCGGGATTCGCACGCCGGCGGATATGCGCCGGCTGGCAGAATGGGGGGTGCAGGCGGCGCTCATCGGCGAGGCACTGGTAACGGCGCCGGACCCGAGCGCGCGACTGCGGGAACTGCGGGAGGCCGGCCAATGGTAAGGGTCAAAATATGCGGCCTGACCAACCTGGATGATGCCCGCACGGCCTGGCAGGCCGGGGCGGATCTGCTGGGCTTTATCTTTGTGCCGGCCAGCCCGCGCTGTATTTCGCCGGCACAGGCATCCGCCATCATCAACGCCCTGCGAGAGGAGGGCTGTCAGGCCCTCTGCGTCGGGGTCTTCGCCGATGCGCCGGCCTCCGAAGTCGAGAAGATCGCGGAGCAGTGCAGGCTGGACCTGGTGCAACTGCATGGGGCGGAACCGCCGGCCTATGCCCGCGCCTTGCCCCGTCCGGTCATCCGTGCCCATCGCGTGCGAGGCGCGGTGCCGTGGGAGGAACTGCTGGCATATGACGCCTGGGCCTATTTGCTGGACAGCTATCATCCCCAACAGGCCGGCGGCACGGGACAGCCTTGGGCTTGGGAGAGGATGGACCTTTCGGCTGTACCACCGGTGCGGCTCCTCATCGCCGGCGGACTGACGCCGGATACCGTTGCAGAAGCGGTGCGCCGGCTCCATCCCTGGGGGGTGGACGTTTCCTCCGGTGTGGAAAGCCGGCCGGGCCATAAAGACCCTGTCAGGGTTCGCGACTTCATCTTGCGCGCGAAAGCCGTGCGGATGGGAGGTCAGGATGCGGAAAGTGGCGATTGACCAACTGCCCGATGCTAGGGGCTATTTCGGCCCATACGGCGGGCGCTTTGTCCCGGAGACGCTCATCGCACCTTTGCAGGAGCTGGAGGAAGCCTATTGCCAGGTGAAAGGGGATGGGGCGTTTTGGGAGGAATATCGGGCGCTGTTGCACGACTATGTGGGCCGGCCGACACCGGTGACGTACGCCAGGCGTCTGACAGAAGCATGTGGTGGTGCGCGCATCTGGCTGAAGCGGGAGGACCTGGCCCATACCGGCGCCCATAAGATCAACAACGCGCTGGGCCAGGCACTGCTGGCAAAGCGCATGGGCAAGACGCGCCTGATTGCGGAGACGGGCGCCGGCCAGCATGGGGTGGCGGTTGCCACCGCCGCGGCACTGCTGGGGCTGGAGTGCACCATTTACATGGGGAGTGAGGACATGCGCCGGCAGCAGCCCAACGTCCTGCGCATGCGCCTGCTGGGCGCCGAGGTGCGGCCGGTGGATGCCGGCAGTCGGACCCTCAAGGATGCCATCAACGAGGCCCTGCGCGATTGGTCCTTTCATCTGCAGGACACCCATTACCTGCTGGGTTCGGCCCTCGGGCCGCATCCCTACCCGCGGCTGGTGCGGGACTTCCAGCGCGTGATAGGGGAGGAGGCGCGCGCACAAATGCTGGAGCAGGCCGGCCGTCTGCCCGATGTGCTGGTGGCCTGTGTGGGCGGGGGTTCCAATGCCATCGGCCTGTTCCATGCCTTCCTGCAGGACCCGGTGGAGATGGTGGGGGTGGAGGCTGGCGGCGCGGACATCGCCAGCGGCCGGCACGCGGCCCGTTTCGCCGACCCTCAGCGCGGCCGGGTGGGAATCCTGCATGGGGTCAAGACCTATGTGCTCCAGGATGCCTATGGGCAGATTCTGAACACCCATTCCATTTCCGCCGGCCTGGACTATCCGGCAGTGGGGCCGGAACACGCCCTCCTGCATGATATCGGGCGGGTGCGCTACACCTATGTGCGTGATGAGGAGGCGCTGGTGGCCTTCCGTGCCCTGGCGCGGCTGGAGGGCATCCTGCCGGCGCTGGAGTCAGCCCATGCCCTAGCGGAAGCCATGCGCCTGGCCGCCGCACGGCCGGCGGAGCACATCATCCTGGTGAACCTGTCAGGCCGCGGGGATAAGGACCTGGACACAGTGACGCAGGTTCTGCAGGAGGAGTTAGGGGCATGAGAGGCGAGACGATAGTGGCGCGGCAGGGGGTCCAGGCACTGGAGCAGGCCTTTGCCCGGGCGAGGGAAGAAAGCCGGGCGGCGCTGATCACGTATCTCACCATGGGGTATCCGACGGCCGAGGCCGCGCTGGAGCTGGTGCCGGCGCTGGAGGCAGGCGGCGCGGACATCATCGAGCTGGGCGTGCCCTTTTCGGATCCGGTGGCGGATGGGCCGGCCATTCAGCGCGCCAGCTACCTGGCCCTGCAGGCCGGCATGACGCCGGCGCGGTGCCTGGAGCAGGTGGCGCGCCTGCGGAAGGCCGGCGTGCGGGTTCCCCTTCTGCTGATGGGCTATTACAACCCCATCTTCCATTACGGCGAGCGCGCCTACGTGCGTGACTGCCGGCGGGCCGGCGCCGACGGGTTGATCGTGCCCGATCTGCCGCCGGAAGAGGCTGACGAGCTGATGGAAGCCTGCCGGCAGGAGGGCCTGGCGCTGGTGTTTCTGGCGGCCCCCACCACCGGCCCGGGGCGCCTGCGGGAAATCGCCGGCCGGAGCACCGGCTTCCTCTATGTCATCTCGCGGCTGGGCACCACGGGCACCGAGCGGCGGTTCGACACGGAGGAACTGCGCCGGCGCCTGGAAGAGGTGCGGCGCGCCTCCCCCATCCCGGTGGCGGTCGGGTTCGGCGTCTCGACGCCGGAGCAG
>JACIWP010000328.1 GCA_014360855.1 Anaerolineae bacterium | reverse complement strand
CGCCAGTTGGGATTGATAGCGATCGCCGAAAACCATAGTGCGCAGGCCGGCGCACGCCGCGTACAGGCCGGCGCCCAGGCCGGCCGGGCCGGCGCCCACCACCGCCACATCCAGCAGTTCACCACATTGTTCCAGTGTGCTCATATTCCGCCTCCTGCTACTGCGTCCGCCACATAGGCCGAAGGATGAGCGCGATGCACCGGCGGCGAGGTAGAAGAAAGGGACAATATCTACAATTAACGCTTACTCGAGGACAAAGGCCGTTTCTGTAAGTGAGACCCCTTTACACTCTGTGCGCTCAATGAGCATTTCGGTAAATATTGTACCACATGCTGGCCGGCATGTCCACTGCGCAAAGCGATGTGGGAGCAGTCCGCCAGCGGTTGGGCTGTAGTTTGTGCAGGTTTCGTGAAATTTGTCAGCGGACGAAGCCGGCCGCTCACCACTGCAGTCCCCGTGGGGCTTGAAAGGTGGAAATTTTGCCCACTGCCAAACAGGCCAAATGCAGGCATCCCTCCACTCACCTCAGCGGCGTTCCAACCCCCTCGGATAACGAGGATTGACAAATTCCCCATATACTGATAATATGCGCGCAAAGCGCGTATCTAGGTCTCTTATTTTCTTCTGCCCGTATCCCTGTTTGTAGCGGGGCTTGACATTTCACGGTTTTTGTGGTATCTTATCAGTATATTTGCGATATCTATTTGGTACACTTCATCACAAGCATTGGCGCGTCCCTGTCTTCGCTGTCCGTAGAGGAAGGGGAGTCGGTTTCATGAGCCGAGTCATGTCAGCGGAATTCATTCTACCCCGTCATTGTTTATCATGTGCGGCCCGTAGCTCGAGCGCGTGAAGCGGATGGTTGTTCCTTGGACGGAAAGGGGGTGATGCCGGCAAGCCCAAGAACTACCTCATTTTCTCCAGTCAGCCTCTGACCGATGGATGTGATGCGTTGTCCGCGAATGTACCGTTCACAGCCCAAAATGGGAAAGAAGAGGAGGTTACTATGTCTCGGAAAGTTGTCCCGCTTTTGGTGATTGGCCTGGTGCTGGCCATGGTACTGGGCGCCTGTGCCCCGCAAGCCACCCCTGCCCCGACCCAACCGCCGGCCGCCGCCACGGAGGCCCCTACACAGCCGCCGGCCGCCGAAACCAAGGTCCTCAAGGTCGGTGTGCTCGGTCCCTTCAGCGGCCCGGCCGCCCGCACCGGCGAGGAGTTCAAGGGATCGGTCCAGATGACCCTCGATGAGATCAACGGGCAGGTCGGCAACTACAAGATCGAGGTTGTCTGGATCGACTCGCAGTCCGACCCGGCCAAGGCCGCCCAGGCTTATGAGCAGGCAGCGGTGCAGGATCAGATCCAGGCCGGTGTCCTCAACTGGCACAGCTCCGTCGCCGTCTCCTGCATGGACGTGGCCGCCAAGTACAAGATCCCGCACTTCTTCGGCTTCGGCGCCACGGAAGTGGTGAACGAGAAGTTCGCCTCCGATCCCGAGAAGTACAGCTACTGGATGATCAAGGGCTGGCCGGCGCCGGCCAAGCTCAGCATTTCGTACGTCCAAGCCTTGGAAGATGCCATCAGCAAGGGCATCTGGAAGCCGGCCGAGAAGACCGTGGCCATCTACGGCGAGGATACCGACTGGGGCCGCTCCTTCGGCGGCGCCATCAAGAAACAGCTCCAAGATGCCGGCTGGAAGATCGTGGCGGAGGAGTACTTCCCCATCGAGCAGACCGAGTTCTATCCTATCCTCAACAAGTTCAAGGAGCTGAACCCCGCCCTGGTCGCCGGCACCAGCACGGCCGCCCCGGTGGCATCCGCCTTCATCAAGCAGGCCGATGAGGTCGGGCTGAAGAGCCTGCTCATCCTGGACGGCCTGGGCTGGGTGGGCGAGTGGTACCAGCTCACCGGCAAGTCCTCCGACTACGTGCTGGACCAGATCCCTGGCTGGACCACCCCGGAGGCCAAGGAGTTTGCCGAGAAGTTCAAGGCCCGCTTTGGCATCGATCCCAGCCCCTCCGCCGCCGGCCTCTCTTATGACGGCATGCATCTCTTCGTCGAGGTGCTCAAGAACACCCTGGCGGAGTACGGCGAGCTGAACCGCGAGACCATCTACAAGTGGGCCCGCGAGAACATCCACACCGGCAAGTGGAGTTACAAGAACGGCGTCGTCATGCGGGAGTACAAGTACACCCCCGAGACGATCCCCGACCCGGTGGTCGGTCAGGGGTACTACATCTTCCCGGTGCTCCAGTACTTCGACGGCGTGGGCAAGGTCATCTTCCCGCCGGAATGGGCGGAGCAGGAACTGAAGGTCAAGCCGTAACGCAGGCGGAAGAAGCGGGGGGTGGGGGGATTCCCTCACCCCCCATGGATATTCGCCCATCGGCCGGCATCCGCCGGCCCACGGTGATTCCACAACCGCAAAGGTGAGAAAGTATGGTGATCCTGGAAACCCAAGAACTGGTGAAAAGCTTCGGGGGGCTGACGGCTGTCAACCACGTCTCCCTGAAGGTCTATGAGGGGGAGATATTCGGGCTGATCGGCCCCAACGGCGCCGGCAAAACGACCTTCATCAACTGCATCACCGGCACTTATCCTCCTACCTCCGGGCGCGTCTTTTTCGCCGGCGAGGAGACGACCGGCCTGCCGGCGGAGGTCATGTGCCGCAAGGGCATGTCGCGCACCTTTCAGATCTCCCAGCCCTTCCCGCGCCTGACCGCGCTGGAGAACGTCATGGTGGGAGTGATTTTCGGCTCGGATTATCACTGGGGCAAACCGCCCGAGAAAGTGGCCCTGGAACTGCTGGAGTTCGTGGAGTTCCCGGTGGACCCCCACACGCCGGCGGAGCAGTTGAACACGGTCCAGCTCAAGCGGCTGGACCTGGCGCGGGCGCTGGCCTGCCGGCCCAAGCTCCTGCTCCTCGACGAGCTGGCGGCTGGCCTCACCACCGGCGAGCTGGGCGACCTCATGGAAATTATCCGCCGCATTCGCGACTCCGGCGTGACCATCTTTATGGTCGAGCACATCATGCGCGTCATCATGGGCCTGTGCGACCGCCTGGCGGTGCTCCAGTACGGCACCAAGATCGCCGAAGGCCCGACCATGGAAGTCTC
>JACIWP010000327.1 GCA_014360855.1 Anaerolineae bacterium | reverse complement strand
ACATCCTCCTGAGGGCGGAGGGCGCGGCGTCCCTGGCCATCCAAGCGCACATCATCTCCTCGATGGAGGAGCACCGCTTCTGGCAGTACGGCTATTTCATCCAGCCGTATGACCCGCAGAAGCCCCCGCGCACGCTTGATGACATCTGGCCCGGCTTCGCCCATGAGACGCATCAGCCGCCGCTGTATTACTGGCTGGCCGGCCGGCTGGTGCGCTGGAGCGGCCTGGGGGATGCGGCGGCGCAACTGCGGCTGGTGCGCTGGTTCTCGGCACTGCTGGGCGCCGGCATTGTGGTGATGGCGTGGCTGGCTGGCCGAAGGCTCTTTCCGCATCATCCCGGCCTGGCGGCCGGCATCGCGGCCTTCACGGCCGGCCTGCCCATGTTCGCCTTCATCCACGCCGCCGCCAATAACGATAACCTGGCGGCCTTCTTCTCCGCGGGGGTCTTCGTGTTCGGGGCCGGCGCCCTGCGGGAACGCCTGACATGGGGCAGGGTGGGGGGCATGCTGGCCTGCGCTGTGCTGGCGCTCCTGACCAAGCGCACCGGCTTCATCGCGCCGGCGGCTTTCGTGCTCATCCTCATCGGTGCGCTCTGGCCGCGGAGCGGCGGCCGGCGCTGGATGTGGATCACCGCGGGAATCCTGGCTGGCCTGCTGGTGACAGCCGGCGGGATAATGCTCTGGCCGGCCGGCCGGGCACTTGCGGCGGCGCTGTGGCGCTTTTTCCATCTGCCCCGTGATGTGGTAGAATTGCTTATCAGCGGCGAGTATGCCGAGGCCCTGGTTCGCACGCCCTATCTCTACTATTCCCGCCTGATCTTCGAGAGCTTCTGGGCCCGGTTCGGCTGGTTGAACGTGCGCCTGGCCGAGGGGTGGTATGTTGCCCTGCTGGGGCTGTGCACTGCCGCCGGCGCCGGCCTGCTCAAGGGCCTGGGAGGCCTGGCGCGGGGGGAGAGGCCGGCGGAACGGTATCTGTTGCGCGCTCTGGTCGTCTACCTGTTGATAGCGATTGCCGCCCTGGTGCTCATCATGGCCAAAGAGGTGCTGTACCTGAGCTACCGCTTTGGTGTGGTGCCGCAGGGACGGTACCTGTTCCCGGCGCTCATCCCGCTCTCGACGTTGTTCGTGTGGGGTATGCGAGAATGGGTGCCGGCGGGCTGGTACAGGCTGGCCGGCTGGGCCGGCGGGCTGGCCTTACTGCTGTTTGATGCCCTGTGCCTTATAGGTTACGTCATTCCATTCTACCACTGAGGCTGTGCGATGGGCGCGGACGATAACATGTCGGGTTCCCCGGAAGGGCGCCGGCGGAGCCACGGACTGCAGTGGCTGGCGGCGGACATCCTGGTCGTTCTGTTGACAGTGCTGGTGCTCACCTGGCCGGCCGGAGGACGCTCCGCGGTATCCGCTGCCTTCCTGCCGGCGGAGGTGACGGCCGGGGATTTTCTGCCGCTGTTCCGCGCCCCTTTCCAGTGGGAGACGACCCCCCCGACGCCGACCCTGCCGCCCACGGCTACCCCTGCGCCGCCGACACCTACGCCGCGTCCGACGGACACGCCTCTCCCTCCGCCGCCGACCGCGACCTTCACGCCGGCCCCACCGCCGACCCATACGCCCACACTGCCTGCGACGGAGACGCCCACCTATACGCCGGCGCCCGCGGTTACCATGACGCGTACACCTACCAGTTCACCTACATCATCCCCCACACCTACAACTGCCGTGCCGCCGACCAGCACGCCTTCTCCCACGGCCAGCGCCACCTGGACGCCGGCGCCGCCCACGGCGACAGTGACTCCCCCGGCTACAGCGACATTAGCGCAGACGGAACCCCTGCCTGTGAGCACGTCGGCGGCCGCACCGCGCCAGGCGCGCCTCGAGGGATATATCCTGCTGGCGATAGCGGCGCTGGGTGCCGGCGTCACCGCGGCATTATGGCTGTTAGCGCGCCGGCGGCGCTGAGCGCCGCGATGGGTTGCACCATATTCCTAGATTGAGGTTCAGGACATGCGACGTTCACATCTTCTCGCCGTCATCCTTACCGCCGTCCTCTTGATGGGTTGGGGCCTCGGTCAGATAAGCTGGGGGCAGGGGAGCCTGCCGAACTGGCCGCCGGCATCCCCCTTCGGGGTGGACATGCGGGGCACCATTGACGAATCCCAGGGGCTTTCCTATGCGGTGAGCGCCGGCACCCGCTGGGTGCGCATCAAGCTCTCCTGGGATAATGTGGAGCCGGCCCGATCGGATCCTCCCCAGTACCGATGGTCGTTCTATGACACCATTTTCCGCAGGGCGGCCGAGGCCGGCCTCCAGCTCGTCGTGACCATCCGGGATAACCCCTCTTGGGCGGCGGCGACGCGCTGTGGGCCGCTGTATAACCCGAATGACCTGGCGCGCTTCGCCCGCGCGGCGGTGGAGCGCTACAGCCAGCCCCCGTACAACATCAAGGTCTGGGAGCTGTACAACGAACCGGATAACATGCGCACCGACGGCTGGTTCGAGAATCTCGGTGGGTGCTGGGGGAACGCCGGCCGCGCCTACGCCGACATGCTGAAAGTAGTCTATCCCGCCATCAAGCAGGCGGACCCGCAGGCCATCGTGCTGATCGGCGCGCTGGGGTATGAGTTCCGCTATGTGGACCACCTGAACATGAACTTCCTGGACGATGTCCTGCGCGCCGGCGGCGGCCTATATTTCGATGTGATGAATTTCCATTATTTCCACGAGTACCATGCCAACTGGGATAATCCTACCACGCAGAGGTTTGATCTTCAGGGGAAACTCGATTCGCTGAAGGGGGTGCTCACACGCAACGGCGTGCAGATCAAACCCTTTGTCATCACGGAATTGGGACATCCGTACGCCGGCCCGCCGGCGGAAGGCTATACCCCGAAGGGCAACTCGCGCTATGTGGTACAGGGGAACGTGCGGGCGATTGCCGATGGCATCGGCATCATCATCTGGTATCAGATGGTGGACGGTCCAGAGGATGTGCGTCTCTACGGCCTCTTGGACGCGGAGTTGGTCCCCCAGGCCGGCTATGACGTGTACCGCTTCCTGATAGGAAAGCTGAACGATGCGGCGTACATCGGCCCGTATCAGAAGAGCACCTATGGCCTGGAAGCCTATCAGTT
>JACIWP010000326.1 GCA_014360855.1 Anaerolineae bacterium | reverse complement strand
CAACGCGCCGGCGGCCTCTTGGGCAGAGCGGTTGAAGCCCACCGCCTTGGTCTCCAGCGTACAGCCGGGAAAATAGAAATAGCGCATCTTCACGCTCCGGTGCGTGCGGTGATATGCTCAGCCTCAGGTCGTGTACTTGCGGAAGCCGGCGATAAAGGCCTGCTGGGGGAATTCCGCCAGCGCCTGCACGTCCAGCCGGGCGATCTCCAGATGATCGCCCCGCTTCTGCATGGCCAGCTCCCGCAGGGCCTCCATCAGCCGCGGCAGGTCCACTCCCTTCGGACAGCGCGCGTAGCAGGTCTGACAGGCGGCGCAGTACCAGATGGTCTGGCTCTCCAGGGCGCGTTCGACCTGGCCCAACTGCACCAGCCGGATGATCTGGTTGGGCAGGAGGTCCATGGCTTCCGCCGCGGGACAGCCGGCGGAGCACTTGCCGCAGTGATAGCAGGCCATCACATCCTGGCCGCTGACCTCCTCAATACGGCGCACCCATTCCGAACGCACCTGCTCGACAGAAATGGTCACGCGCATGGTTTATGCCTTCTGCAGAAGCTTGCGATATTTCTCTCGTTCCGCGGCGTAGGCATCGCCGCCGTATATGTCGTTGATAACGATAGCCGGGAAGTCCACCACTGTCAGCTCTTGCACCGCTTCCGGCCCTAGGTCTTCATAGGCGATGACGCGGGCGGCGACAATACAGCGGGAGATGAGGGCGCCGGCCCCGCCGGTGGCGGCGAAGTAGACGCACTGGTAGCGCTTCATCGCCTCGATGACCTCCGGGGAGCGCTCTCCCTTGCCGATCATGCCCTTGATGCCGGCGGCCATCAGGCGCGGGGCATAGGCGTCCATGCGGTAGCTGGTGGTGGGGCCGGCGGCGCCGATGGGGCGGCCGGGCTTGGCCGGCGTCGGACCCATATAATAAATGACCTGGCCGGCGGGGTCAAAGGGCAGAGGTTCGCCGCGATCCAGCGTTTCGACCATGCGTTTATGGGCCGCATCGCGCGCCACGTAGATGATGCCGTTGATAAGGACCTTGTCGCCGGCGCGCAGGGGGGCGATCTGCTCCAGGGTCAGGGGAGTGGTCAGGCGAATTCCCGTCTTTTCCATGGCCGTGATCCTTTCGTCGCTCACAGGATGGCTTCTTTATGGCGCGCCGCATGGCACTGGATGTTCACCGCCACCGGCATGCTGGCCAGATGGCAGGGATAGGTCTCGATATGCACCGCCAGGGCCGTGGTACTCCCGCCCAATCCCTGCGGGCCGATGCCGGTGCGGTTGATGCGTTCCAGCAGTTCCCGCTCCAGGTCTGCCACCTCCGGCTCCGGGTGGTGCTGGCCCACCGGGCGGAGCAGGGCATGTTTGGCCAGCTCCATGGCCTTATCGGCGCTCCCGCCGATGCCAACCCCAACGATGATGGGCGGGCAGGGGTTGGCGCCGGCCTTTTCCACGCTCGCCACGACAAAGTCCACGATGCCCTGCCGGCCGGCCGCCGGCGCCATCATCGAGAGGAAGCTCATGTTCTCGCTCCCACCCCCCTTGGGCAGGACGGTCAGCTTGAGCTGGTTCCCCGGGACGAGCCGCACGTGGATAACCGCCGGCGTGTTATCGCGGGTGTTCTTGCGCGACCCGAAGGGCGGGTACACCATGGACTTGCGCAGGTAGCCCTCGGTGTAGCCCTGGCGCACTCCCTCATTGATGGCGTCCTCAAACGCACCGCCGACGATGTGCACATCCTGGCCCACCTCGGCGAAGACCACGGTCAGGCCGGTGTCCTGGCAAATGGGGGCTTCCTCCTGACGCGCGATAGCGGCGTTTTCCAGGAGCTGGTCCAGGATTTCCCGCCCCAGCGGCGAGATTTCCTGCTCGCGGGCCTTTTGCAGAGCTTGGACAACGTCCTCGCCCAGGAAGTAATTGGCCTCTATGCAGAGGCGCTTGACCGTCTGCACGATGTCCTGAAAGGCGATTTCCTTCATGGTTGGAATCCTCCCGCCGGCGTTTGGATGAAGTAGTGCGCTTTGTCCCAGGGGAAATAAAAGGCAGGACACGTTTGGGCGGACTGCCGGCAGAGTACACGGCCGGCCTTCCACGCAAACGTGTCCTGTGCGGAAACCCATGCCCTTCCTATGGGTAAACCTCGTTTTCCAGCACGGCAGGCATGCCGCTGAGCGTCGGTTATGGATTGCATGGATGATTCATCTTGGACAGAGATAATTGTTCAAATATCTGTCACCTCAGCCTGCGCCTATTATACTACCAGCGGCGCAATTGGCCAAAAATGAAACCACTTGCTTGAATTCCTCAGACCTTTGTGCTATAATGGATGATGGCTGATGAAACATTGATGTTTCCTCGTACAGCCGGCGGCGCCTTTTGTGCATCCCTCAATTTGTCGAACAACCTGATTTCGAGCCGTGTTTGTGTCTTGCGGTCGGCGGCATGGCAGTCATGCCGGCATCATAATTCCCAGAGAAGAGGGAGGAGGTCTGACGATGAGGCACAAAGTATTGAAACTGTTGGCGCTGTTGGTAGTGGCAGTGCTGGTGGCCTCGTGCGCGCCGGCGACACCTACGCCGGCCCCGCAGGCGACTCAGCCGGCGGCAGCAACTCAGCCGCCCGCCGGCCAGGTGTGCACCGTGGGCTTCATCAACCATCTCACCGGTGATGCCGCGGTCTATGGACAGAGCATGAAGAAGGGCGTTGAGCTGGCGCTCGATAAAATCAACGCCAACGGCGAGAAGATCCGCGTCATCTTTGAGGATGACCGCCTCTCCGCCGCGGATGCCCAGACGGCGTTCCTGAAGCTGGTGGACAGCGACAAGGTGCCGGTCATCCTTGGCTCCGGCTCCAGCACTGTGACGCTGTCGCTCTGCCCCAAGGCCGAGGAGCGCAAAGTGGTGCTGATTTCCTCCATCTCCACGGCGCCGGCGCTGAAGCAGTGCGGCGACTACGTCTTCTCCGCCATGGCATCGGACGATGCCCAAGGCCCCGAATGGGCGAAGGTGGCCGAGTACCTGAAGGCCGATGAGGTCGCCGTCATGTACCTCAACAACGACTACGGCATCGGCGTCAAGGACGCTTTCCTCAATTCCTACAAGGGCAAAGTGCTCATCGCTCAGCCTTTCGAGGTGGGTGCCAAGGACTTCCGCACC
>JACIWP010000325.1 GCA_014360855.1 Anaerolineae bacterium | reverse complement strand
CCAGGCGCGGCGGGCGGCCAACCAGGCCCGCAGTTCTTTCCGGTACATGGTCAAGAGCGTGAGCAGGACCGCCGGCCAAAGGAACAGCGTCGTCTTCTTTGTGAACGCCGCAGTCAGCAGGAAGAGCGCCATCAGCCCTGCTCTCCAGGGGTTCCAGCCCCGCCGGATGGTGCGCAGGAGCCACCACAGTGCGGCGGCGGCGATGAGCATGCCGGCGGCGTCATTATTGGCCGAACTGCCGATGAAGGCCGGCATGGGGATGAGCAGTGCCGCGGCCATGGCCAGGTGGTGCAGATGGGCGTCGGACGTCAGTTCGCCCAGCCCCAGCCAGATACAGCACATGGTCAGGGCATACAGCAGGACGGACCATAGACGCATGAGCCGCAGGCCGAGGACGGGTTCCGCCGGCATCCCGCGCAGGAAGAGCGCCGGCAGGAGGTAGTAGAGCGCCGGCTCGTCCTCGCGTTGGCTGATGAGATAAGGGTCCTGGGTGAAGCGGGCCGGCAGGGGATGGGGAATGGGCTTGCCCAGCCCCTCCCAAGAGCGCTCCTCCGCCAGGGAGGCGATGATGTCACGCTGGAGGGAGCCCCGCGCCGGCGCAGGAGGTTCCTGCAGGCCGAAGTCCGCCAGGAGACGGGCATATTCATAGTGGCCGGGTTCATCCGGCGCCTGCCAGGGAGGGACCGTCAGCAGGCCGAAGGAGGCGGCGCGCATGCCGGCCAGCAGGAAAATCACCACCAGGCCCCCAAGGGGCTTGGAGAATATAGACATCCAATGCGCCTTCATACTGCATTACTGCGGGCGCCGGGCCAGGTACTCAGCGATGAGGCAAGCTCCGATGCCCAGGACGGCGCCGGCGACGACGGCCAGCAGGGCGGCCACCGGCCAATCTCGGGAGGCCCTTCTTTCTGGGACGGCGGCCTCCCCGACCACCCGCACCAACGGCCCCTCGACCCGGTTCTCAATCTCAATCTCGTTGACCTTGCGCTGAAGGGTCAGATAGTTCTCCCGGGCCAGGTTGCGCTCTTCCACCAGACGATCCAACTCCGAGGAGAGCTGGGCCAGTTGCGCTTGATCCTCGTTCAAGCGCCGTTCCAGGGCACTAGCGGCGGCTTGCTGGGCCGTCAGCTCGGCCTCCAGCAGGCCGGCCAAGGCGCCGGCGTCGTTCAGGTGCTGGGCGACGACCTCGTGCGTCAGGATGCCGCGGGCGGCGATGGTGGGCGCGTCCAACAACTGCCAGGGCAGGCTCTCCAGGGAGGAGTTCTGCCGGCGCGCCTGCTCCAACTGTTCTTTCAGCAACTGCAGGTTGGCGATGGCCTGGCGGTGGGCGGCCAACTGCCGGCTGCGCTCCGCCAGCTCCATGCCCAGCGCTCCCAGCCACTCATAGCCCTCCAGCGACGGGGCGCCCTCTGAGGCGATGCCCACACCGGTGCGCGCTTTGAAATCTTCCACTGCCTGGACCGCCTGCTGGTATTGTTCCTCCCAGCGCTTCAGCTCCTGGGCAAATGGCTCGGAGAGCGCGGTGGCGCCGTACAGCTTTTCGGCCTGGTTGGCAAAGGCCTCCGCCCAGGCGTTGGCCAGTTCGGCGGCTTCCTGAGGTGTGGGAGCGGTGACATCAATGTGGATGAGCGACTGCTTGCCGGCCCGCACGCTCATCTCCCCGATGTTTTTGCCGGGGAAGCGGGCCTCCACTTGCGCGGCGATCTGGTCCCGGAACCAGGGGTCTTTGGCCAGGTCCAGGAAAATTTTCTGCCAGTTCACGTTGACCGGCGTGTTGGGGGAGAGGCGGGAATCGAAGCGCCACTGGTACTGGGGGCCGCCGGCGAAAAGGGTGGCGGTGGCCGTGTAGCTGGCCGGCCGCAGGAGATTGGCGATGAGCACGGCGCCGGCGGTCAGGAGGAAGACCACGATTCCCAGCCGGGCATGCCGCACCAAGATGCGCAGATAACGGCCCAGATCAAGTTCGTCGTCCATAGCGTTCACCCATATATCGGGGTAGGAGGCTGCACGCGGGTAGTGTAAACGAAGGGGGCTGTTTTGTCAATGAAGACACACTTGGCCGGCGAATAAAAGCGCCTGGAGCCCCCGTAGGGCTCCAGGCGTGACCGATGGGATGCGTTTCCGCGGGGTCAAGTACTGCCCCGGCGGATTTATTCCTCGAAGCAGGACTCGTAAATCTTGATGTAGCTTTCCAGCGTCAGATCGCGCGGGTTGCCGATGGTCTGCGGGTCTTTGAAGGCCAGCTCGGCCAGCATGGGGATGTCCTTCTTCGGGATGCCCATCTGCGCCAGGGTGGGGATTTCCAGGTCCTTGACCAGCCGGCGCACTGCCTCGACGGCCTTCCAGGCGGCGTCCCAGACGCTCAGGCCGCGGATGTCCTCTCCCAGGGCCAGGGCGATGCGGGCGTATTTCTCCGGCTCGCCGAGATAGTTGTAGGCCATGACGTGGGGCAGGAGCGCGGCGGTCAGCGTGCCGTGCGGCAGGTCATAGACGCCGCCGGCGGTCTGGCTCATGGCGTGCACGGCGCCGGCGCTCTCGGTGCCGTAGGACATGCCGGCGAGCATGGCGGCCATGGACATCTGGTAGCGGGCCTTGAGGTTGTTGCCCTGGGCGAAGGCGATGCGCAGCCATTTGCCAATTTCTTCGATCGCCCACAGGGCCACGGCGTCGGGCCAGGGCTGGGCATAGGCGCAGGTGTAGCATTCGATGGCATGGGTCAGGGCATCCAGGCCGGTGCCGGCGGTGATGGGGGCCGGCAGTCCCAGGGTCAGCTCGGGGTCAATCAGCGCCACGTATGGGGCGATGAGACCGGTGCCGCCGACGTTGAACTTGATGTGGCGGTTGGGGTCAGTGATGACCGCCCACAGGGTGACCTCACTGCCGGTGCCGGCGGTGGTCGGCACGGTGATCAGCGGCGGGACGCGCTTCTTGATGGGCTGAGGATCGGCCCATTCATATTGCAGGATAGAACCACCGTTGGCCACCACCACGCCGATGGCCTTGGCGGTATCCATGGAACTGCCGCCGCCGAAGCCGATCAGGCCGTCGCATCCTTCCCGCTTGTACACCTCGGCACCATGGTCCACCAGTGCGATGGGCGGGTTGGGGATGACATCCGCGAACAGGACGTAATCCACGTTCGAGGCTTTCAGGACCTTCTCCGCCCTTTCCACCAGGCCGGTCTTGACCAGCC
>JACIWP010000324.1 GCA_014360855.1 Anaerolineae bacterium | reverse complement strand
TCATTGACGTGCCAGAAACCCACTACCTCGACCCCGGTCAGGCCCTCCACCCGGGTGGCGGCCTGGATCAGCTCCTCCGTCGTGAGGCGTTTGCCGTAGCCGGACAGCACATACCGGTCGGCGCAGGCGTTGAAGGTGTTGATGTTGGCCGAAAAGCGCAGTGTAGCAGGCATTCCCGTTCCTCCTTTCCCAGCGCGCGGGGCGCGCAATCATGATGGCCGGCCCTTCAGCGGGGTCGGGTCAGCGAAGCCTTGAACTCGTAGCGGTCGCCGCGCCACACCGCCTCCAGATACTCCACCGGTTCGCCGGTGGCGGCGTACGAGATGCGCTCCATATACAGGACAGCGGTGCACGGCCTGACCTGCAGGAGCTTGCGTTCCTCGGCGGTGGCACAGCGGGCGCGGATGACCTGTTCTCCGCTCCACAGGCGGAGCTTGTAGCGCGTTTCCAGCAGTTGGTAGAGGGATGCGGATAGGTCGTTGCTTTCCAGGTTGGGGCAGAGGCGTGCCGGCAGGAAAGATGTCTGGATGCTGATGGGTTCATCGTCCACAAGGCGCAGCCGGCGGAGCTGGTAGCACTGGTCGCCCTCTGAGAGGGCCAGGGCGGCGGCGATTTTGGCCGGCGGCGTGACCTTTTCCAGCGAAATCACTCGGGTCGTCAGGTTCCAGCCGCGCGCCTGCATGTACTCGGTGGTGGAGACCAGTTGGGTCACCTCCTGCCCGACGCGGCGAGCGACAGCAAAGGACCCCTTGCCCTTTTCTTTATAAATCCACCCCTCGCGCTCAAGGATTTCCAGGGCGCGCCGCACGGTGGTGCGCGTAATGCCGTGCAAGGCGGCCAGCTCGTTTTCGGACGGCAGGCGCCACTTTTCGCCGGGGGGTGGTGTAGCGATCTGGCGTTTCAGTATCTCGGCGAGCTGGATATAGTAGGGTGTGACGCTGTTTTTGTCAATCAGTTCCATGGCAGGTCCTGCTGTCTGCAGGGAGGTAGAAGGCCGGCCGCTCTTGTACACTTATGTACTTGTGTACACAAGTTAGTATAACACAATCCCATGGCGCTGTCAAACTGGCCTGCCAGTTGAAACGGCGCCTGCGGCTTGCCAAGCCGGCCGGGCTGACGGCAGTGAACCTGCCCAGGCAAGCTCCACAGTCACTGCCGCAACTTCAGCCGCCAGGCAGTTTCTTCCCGGTTCTTACTGCAGTTGTGAGGTGCAGTTAGGACAGCGGGTCGCTTTGATGGGAATCTGCGAATAGCAGTATGGGCACTCCTTCGTCGTGGGAGCCGCCGGCTCGGCCGGCTTGGCGGTCCAGCGGTTCACCTGCCGGATAATGAGGAAGAGCACGAATGCCACGATCAGGAAGTTGATGATGGTGTTGATGAAGATACCGTAGTTGATGGTGGGGGCGCCGGCTTGCTGTGCCTCCGCCAGGCTGGCATAGGGCGTCTTGGATAGGTTGATGAAGAGGTTCGAAAAGTCCACTTTCCCCAGCAACAGCCCGATGGGGGGCATGATGATGTCATTGACGAAGGAATTGACAATGGCCCCAAAGGCGGTGCCCAGGATGATGCCAATCGCCAGGTCAATGACACTGCCGCGCATGGCGAACTTCTTGAATTCTTCCCACATGGTGACTGCCTCCTTTAGTAATGGGATTGGTCCACCCGATAGACTGCCGCAAACATCGGTGACGCGGATTCGGCATAGTCGGAATCCCTGCCGGCGTGAGCTTATCCAATCGCGGGCCGGGCTAAAGATGCACCATCAGCGCGTCACGTTCCCAACGGCATGGAAAACACAATTACATGCCACCACAATGCCCCCCAGATGGCAATGCCGGCCTGAGGCCAGCGCGTGGCGATGACAGCCAGCGGAGCGACCAGGCTGTACGATGCGATGTACGGTGTGAGAAGGGGGGTGGCCAGCGCGGCGAGAAGGTGGTCGTCGCGGCGGAGCGCAAGGCCCAGGATGGCAAGGCCAAACGGGATGCCCCACGGCCATGGGGAAAAGGAGCAGGCGTTTTGTGGAAGTATTCGCAGAGCGCAACTGCTGTATCAGTTTCTGCACCACTCTACATGCACCTTATCTTATGCGGCGAACCTATTTCATTCTCCGACACGGCTGTGCTTCCGTTAATGGATATTCAGGATGCGATTGCATAGGACAGAAAAGTGAAATTCAGCCGGCGCGAGCGCTATCCAACCATCGGCGGAGCAAAGCGGCTCGTTCTAGCCGGCCCATTTTGAGATAGGCCTGGTATTCGTATTCCAGGTCCAGCACGGGGATTCTCATCTCATCCAACTCTATCCAGCGACGATGACGCTCCACCAGGACAGGCTCCTCCCATCTTTGCTCATCCGCCAGATATTTCTGAAGGTCGCCCATAATCTCAACTTTGATGCCGTCGATCTCGAGGATGCCGAAGTACGAGCGGATGCGCTCCGATTCGCGAAACGCGACCGGGCTTACCACATACTCGGCGAAGGAGCGCGCGATTTCCAGCGCGCCGTCTTTGTCGGTCTGAAGGTCAATGTCATGGATCGGTAGAGGAACGCCCTGGAGTGCCATACCCAGACTGCCGGTCACTGCCCAATGGATGGGCCGGCCGGCCAGCCGGCTCACAATCTTTTTCAGCACTTGGAGGTATTCGTTAGGTATCATTGTGCCCATTCTTACAATGTCCCTAACTGCGAAGGGGAGCGGTAGCAAGCGCTACGAGTTTGAGTCAGTTACATCATAGTGCATCGGCTAGCCAAAGTCAAGAGGAATGGGACGCGCTGAGCACTTGCGAGAATGAATCGATTGTGTCACAATGGGGCCGGCTCGCGTGCGATACGGCCGGCTGTGAACTGCACCCGGAAAGGCCTTCGCAGTGGATTGGGAACGCTTCCCGCACCGCCGCTATAACCCACTGACCGATGAGTGGGTGCTGGTATCCCCTCAGCGCACCCGCCGGCCCTGGGCCGGCCAGGTGGAGCGCCCGCCGGTCATCTCGCGTCCCGCCTATGACCCGCACTGCTATCTCTGCCCGGGCAACCTGCGTGCCGGCGGCGTCCGCAATCCCCATTATGAGAGCATATTCGTCTTCACGAATGATTTTCCCGCGCTGGAACCTGACACCCCCCACCAAGCCATCGAAGACCACCCACTGCTTCGAGCGCGCGGGGAGCGCGGGACCTGCCGCGTTATCTGCTTTTCCCCGCGGCACGA
>JACIWP010000323.1 GCA_014360855.1 Anaerolineae bacterium | reverse complement strand
AAAGAGCACCTTGGCACGCGCTCTGGCGCGGGTCGCGGCGGAAGCCGGCGCCTGGGTGACCTGGTGCGACGAGCTTCAACCTTCCCCGCTTCATGCCATGGTCAAAATGGCCAATGACCTCACCGCCGCCGGCGCGGCGCCGGCCCATTTCCGCGAGCAGTATGCCCGCTGGTACTACCTGCAGTGGCAGATGGACAAAGACCCCTACGCCCTGTTGGGATGGCCGGCGCTTTCCGCCCGGCTGACGCGCTATTTCCCCTTCCGGCCGGCGGGCTCCCCCAGCGATATCGCCCACGTGCTGGCGGATTTCGTCGCCGGCCAGCAGGAGCGCCCCCTGCGCTACCTCGGCCGACTGCTGGAATCGCCGGAGGACCGCCGGCTCATCCAGTTCCCACTGCAGGCACTGCGGGAAGCTTTTATCCAGGACGTCAATGCGCTGGCCCAGGAAGCCCCCGTGCTCCTGATACTGGACTCGCTGGACAGCCGGCCGGCGCCCTTTCTCGAGTGGCTTCAGGCCCTGCTGGACCCGGGAAACGGCCTTTCGCCGCGCGTCTGGATGGTGCTTTGCTCCGCAGCGCGCCCCAGCGGCCCTTTGTGGGAGCCTCTGCGCCCCCATCTGCAGGGTGTCTCGCTGGAGCCATTCGACCCGGAGATGGCCGGCTTCTGCTGTAGCCGCTACGGCGTGGAGAGCAGTCCCGCACAGGAGCAGATCGCCGCGCTGGCGGAGGGCCGGCCGGCGTGGGTCACGGCCCTGGCCGCCGCCTATCCCCTGCACCTGGACGACGTGCCTTGGGAGGAGGAACCCGCCGGCCAGCTCCTGCGCTGGATGGCCGGCCGGAACCTCGAACGTCCCCTGCTCGCCGCCTCTATCCTGCGCTCCTGGGATCGCGAGGCGCTCGAAACCGTATCCGGACAGCGGCTCACCAGCGCCGAATGGGACTGGCTACTCTCCCTCCCATTTATACAGTCCCATCGTCAGAACTGGACCATCATCCCCTCCATCCGCAGTGGATTGGTGGACCATGTGCGCCGGCATCGCCCCGAGGAGTGGCAGGCGCTTCAGCAGAGCGCGTGCCAGTATTACCGCCAGCCGCTGGAGGAGCTTGCCGACGCAGGGCCGGCGCGCTGGAAGAATATGCTGTGGCTCCAGTACGCGCAGGAATGGGCCTATCATGTCCTCTGCCAGGGGGACGCCGCGGAAGCAGGCAAGGCCGCCGGCATCCTGCTGGAAGCCTGGTTCGCCCTCCCCTCGTCCATCCCCGCCTGGCTGGATATCTGGGGCCAGGCCGGCCGGGATGCCGGCCAGCCGGCCTGGACCGAGCTGGCAGAGCTGGGACATCAGGCATGGGATGCCTTCCCCGAGGAAGCCTGGCAGGCGCTCGCTCCCTTCCTGAACCGATTGGAACCGCTCTTCCCCGACCATGCCGGCGTGCAACAGCGCATCCGCCTGGGCCGGCTGTTGGCCGGGGAGGCGCCCGCCGCATCCCAAAACGGGGAACAGAACGCCCTCTCCCCGGAAGCACTGCCGGCGGAACTGCCGCAGGCGCATCACGCCCTGGCCCTGCACCACCTGGAGGCCGGCGACTTGAATGCCGCCCAGGAGGCGAGCCAGCGCGCCCTGGCGATCGACAGCAGCTACGTGCCGGCCCACATCCTGGCCGGCGACGTGTACATCCGCGCCGGCCAGCCCGACAAAGCCCTGCGCAGTTACCAGTCGGCCATGGAGGTGCTCTCCGATTCCATCGCCGGCCGGCTGGGCGTGCCCCATTTCCGCTACGCCGACGCGCTGACGCTCATGGGAAACGGGGAGGCGGCCTGGGATTATTACTGTCGGGCCTTCGTGGAAATGGCCGTGGACTGGCAGAAGGCCGCGGCCTTCCTGGAGCGCGGCATCCTGCGCCATCAGATGGGGCGCTGGGAGGAGGCCTGCCGCGATTACCTGCAGGCGGCCGGCCTGGCCGGCGGCAGTACGAACAGGGCCTTCGATATCTACGTGAACCTGACCAGCGCCCAGCGCGGGCGCGGCGATTACCGCCTGGCGCTGGAATACGCGGAGCGCGCCTTCCAGTGGTTGTTAGAAGGCCCCACCCCAGGGGAAGGCCCGGGGCGGGAAGGCCTGATTGCGGCGCACGCCAACCGCGGCAACTGCCGCCTGCTGGCCGGCGAGCCGGAAGGCGCCATCTGGGATTATGACCAGGCCATCCTGCGCGGTGCGGAAAATCCCCATCTGTACATCAACCGCGGCTTCGCCTTCCTGGTGCAGGGCATGCCGGCACGCGCCGAGCGCGATTTTGCCCGCGCCCTGGAGCTGGAGAACGCGCATCCGACCGCATGGCTGGGATTGGGGCTGGCGCATGCCCGGCAGGGCCGGCTGACCGAAGCGCGCGATGACTTCAAGCGGGCGCATCAGCTCGCCGGCGACGAGCCGGTCTACATCCACAACCTGGGGCTGGCGTACTATCATCTCGGCGCCTACCGGCGCGCCCTGGCCTGGCTGAGACAGGCCCTGGCACTAGCGCCGCAGGACCCGCTTATCTACTACCATCGCGGCCTGTGCCATGCCGCCCTGGAGGACCACGCCCAGGCCGGCGCTGATTTCAGCGAGGCCATCCGCCTTTGGGAAGCGGGGATGGGGAAGCCCCTGCCGGCCGGTCAGCCGGCCGCGGCCTATCTGGCCCGCGGCCAGGCACGGCTGGCGGCCGGCGATTACACCGGCGCCATCGAGGACTTCGCCCTGGTGCGGCAGTTCCTGCATCGCGGCCGGCTGGAAGCCCAACTGCCCTCGCGCCAGTCCCTGCTCCGGTTGGATGATTTCGGCTTCGCCGCCTCTGCTGTCCCGTTGGATGCCCAGGCGCTGAAAGGCTGGGGGGACGCGCTGGCTGCCCAGGGCAAACTGCCCGAGGCCATCTCCTATTACGACCAGGCGCTGTCCATCTCCCATGATCAGTTCCCCGAGGCCTTTGCCAGCCGTGCAGAGGCGTATCACGCCATGGGCCGGCATCAGGAGGCCATCCGCGATTACCAGGAGGCGCTGAAACGCCTGCCCACGCGCGCTTGCTGGCACACTGCCCTGGGAGATATCTATGCCCGCCTGGGGCGGGATGCCGAGGCGTTCCAGGCCTATGAGCGCGCCATCGAGCTGACCCCATCGGACCCACAGGCCTATCTCTCGCTGGCGCATCTCAGCCGGCGCCGCAAGTACTGGAACCGCGCCATTGACGCCT
>JACIWP010000322.1 GCA_014360855.1 Anaerolineae bacterium | reverse complement strand
ACCTGCCGGCGGAGGCCTAGCGTCCTTCGGCATCGCGCTGCGGGGTATAAGCCCTGATTGTCCAGCCCGGCGGTATACAAAGGCCCCGATGCAAACCATCGGGGCCTTTTCTCCAAGTTAATCAGCCGGCGCGCGGCCCTCGCTCCAGCACCGCCAGCACGCGGCAGAAGGAGCTGTCCAGCCCCCGCACCTTATACGGTGGGCACATCAGGAAGAACTCGCGCTGGGTGAGCGCGTCCAGGTTGCTGACGAACTCCACGAAGGGCACCTCGGTCCCCGGCCCCATCAGGATCTCGTGAAAGGCCCGCACCCCCTCCACGTCCTTCCCCAGGCGGATCATGTCCAGCACAATGAGCTTGACGCGGTGGTCGCGGAGCCAGCGGGCGGCCGCCGGCGTGAAATAGGGCAGGCGCTCCACATCGTCGGAACGCGGCCCGTCATTGCGGAAGACCACGATATCGCCCGGCCGGCAGATGTCCCCGATCTCCGCCTCCAGGTCGCCTGGCCGGATGGCCAGGTCGTTCCCTTTTAGGATGCGGCACAGCACTGCCCGGCCCATGAAATAGAGCGCCCTCGCCGAAAAAGTGGCGGGGGAATTCCACATGCGAGCCCACGTGGGAATGGGTCTGAATATCGTACTTGTAGGAGCCGTCGGGGAGCCGCGCCGGGCTTACCAGGAATGGACGATCCCCGCCCTGGCCGGCCTGCACCTCCCAGGACAGGTCCACCAGCTCAAAGGCGTTCCAGTCAATGTCGAACATAAGGGCGCTCCTTATTCATCTTCTTCGTCGA
The DNA here is from genome assembly GCA_014360855.1 of Anaerolineae bacterium. Lineage (NCBI taxonomy): Bacteria > Bacillati > Chloroflexota > Anaerolineae > Anaerolineae bacterium. Next base: position 2,439 of record JACIWP010000322.1, on the reverse strand, counting down.
GACGCAGTACCGACATAAAGGCTTCCTGAGGAATCTCGATATTGCCCAGGGCTTTCATGCGTTTCTTGCCGGCCTTCTGCTTTTCCAGCAGTTTGCGCTTGCGGGTGACGTCGCCGCCGTAGCATTTGGCCAGCACATCCTTGCGCAGGGCCTTGATGTTGGCGCGGCTGATGACCCGCTTGCCGATGGCGGCCTGGATGGGTACCTCGAAGAGCTGGCGCGGGATGACGCGCTTCATCTTGCTGACCAGCCTCTGCCCCTTGTAATAGGCCTGGTCGCGGTGCACGATGACAGACAGGGCGTCCACCGGCTGTCCATTGACCAGCACGTCGATCTTCACCAGGTCCGCCGGCCGATAGCCCTCAAACTCATAGTCCAGGGAGGCATAGCCGCGCGAGACCGATTTCAGACGATCATAGAAGTCCACCACGATCTCCGCCAGGGGCAGGTGATAGCGCAGGACGACGCGCCGCTCGTCCAGGTATTCCATGTCGATGAACTCGCCCCGCCGGCTGGACACCAGCTCCATCACCGGGCCGATGTACTCCGTCGGGGTGAAGATGCTCACCTTCAGCCAGGGCTCGCGAATCTCGGCGATGCGCTCTTCCGACGGCAGTTTCGCCGGGTTGTCAATGGTGATGATACTGCCGTCCTTCAGTACTACCTCGTACTCGACGCTGGGGGAGGTGAACACGATGTCCAGGTCGTACTCCCGCTCCAGGCGCTCTTGGATGATCTCCATGTGGAACAGGCCGAGGAAGCCACAGCGAAAGCCGTATCCCAGGGCCTGGGAGGTCTCCGGCTCGTAGGTCAGGGAAGCATCGTTGAGCTGGAGCTTGGCCAGGGCATCGCGCAACAGCTCATAATCGTTGGGTTCGGAGGGGTACAGGCCGGCGAAGACCATGGGCTTGACCGGCCGGTAGCCGGGCAGGGGCATCTCCGCCGGCTGGTCGAACCTGGTGATGGTATCGCCCACATGCACGTCGCGCAGTTCCTTCAGCCCGGTGGCGATGTAGCCGACCTCGCCGGCCTCCAGGACATCTACCGCCTGCATATTGGGGCGGAAGATGCCGACCTCGAGGGCTTCGGCCTTGCGCCGGCTGGACATCAGCATCAACTGCTGTCCCGGGCGCACCTCGCCGTCCACCACGCGCACGTAGGCGATGACGCCTTTATACGGGTCGTAGTGGGAGTCGAAGATGAGTGCCCGCAGGGGCTGTTTGCGCATGCCGCGCGGGGGCGGCACGTCCCGCACCACGCGCTCCAGCACGTCTTTGATGCCGATGCCCTCCTTGGCGGAGACGCGCAGGACTTCTTCCGCCGGCGTCCCCAGGAGATGCTCCAGCTCCTGGGCCACCTCATCTGGGCGCGCCGAGGGCAGGTCAATTTTATTGACCGCCGGGATAATGGCCAGGTCCTGCTCCAGCGCCAGGTACAGATTGCCCAGGGTCTGGGCCTCTACGCCCTGGGTGGCGTCCACGATGAGCAGGGCGCCTTCGCAGGCGGCCAGACTGCGCGACACCTCGTAGGTGAAGTCCACATGCCCGGGCGTGTCAATCAGGTTCATCTCGTACTGCTGGCCGTCGTCGGCGGTATAGAGCATGCGCACCGCCGAGGCCTTGATGGTCACCCCTTTCTCGCGCTCCAGCTCCATCGAATCGAGCACCTGGTCCTGGAGCTCGCGCGCGCTGAGCGTACCGGTGTATTCGAGGAGCCGGTCCGCCAGGGTGGATTTCCCGTGGTCAATATGGGCGATGATGCAGAAATTGCGAATATATGCCTGATCCATGTACTTCCTTCCGTCGCGCCGGCGTACGCGCCGGCCGGCGATATACTTATTTTATTATATCGCGAATGGGTCAGAAGGGGAAAAAGTTCATGCCGCCGGCTCACGGGCCGGCTGTAGCTGTGCATCACGAAGCTCATAAAAGAGGATAGCATGGCCCTGACAGTGTGGGTTGTCGGTCAGCGCCCGCCAGAAAGAGGCGTAGGACTGCGGGTACAGCTCGCTGTTGCTGACGACGCGCCAGCGGCCGGCGTGGCGGAAGATGCACAGCACGTGGGCCGCCTGCTGGAGCGGCAGGCGCGTGGGGTCCAGTACCAGCGTGACGATATAAACCAGGTCTGGGGCGTCGGCGAACTGCAGGGCGCCCTGTGCCGCCAGGTAGGCCAGGCCGTCGCAGTCATCGGCGGCCTGGCCGTGGTGGGTCAACTGCCAGGCCAGGTGCTCCAGGCTGGGGAATATGTCGAAGGCGCCGGCCAGCGGGTCGGGGCGCCAGCGGGTGTGGGCGGCCAGCCAGCCGGCGAACTCCTCCAGGGAAGCGAAGGATGGCAGGAGAAACCGCTCCTTGGGTCGGAACAGATTGGCCAGGCGCGAGAGCGGCAGTTTCAGCCGGCGGAAGTACCAGCTCACCCATGTCACGTACGGCCGTACCAGCA
>JACIWP010000321.1 GCA_014360855.1 Anaerolineae bacterium | reverse complement strand
GGCACCGCCATCAACATCCTCGCCACCGGCCTCACCAGTTTTCTCAGCGCCCGCATCCTCGCCGAGTTCCAGTACCTTAATAACCCGGGCATCTTTCGGCCGATCTCCCTGCCCCTGCTTTCCAAAATCCCCATCATCGGGCCGGTCGTTTTCGAGCAGAACATCCTTGTTTATGTCATGTTCGTACTGCTGGCCGCCGTGCATATCATGCTCTTCTACACCCGCTGGGGACTGCGCACGCGCGCCGTCGGTGAGCACCCCCGCGCCGCGGACACCCTGGGCGTGAACGTCTTCCGCACGCGCTACATCAATGTCACGCTGGGGGGCATGGTCGCCGGCCTGGCCGGCGCGTTCCTCATCCTTGGCTCCGTGGGCCGCTTCGACGAGCTGATGACCGCCGGCAAAGGCTTCATCGGGCTGGCCGCCATGATCTTCGGCAAATGGACGCCCTTCGGCGCCTTCGGCGCCGCCCTCATCTTCGGCTTTGCGGACGCCCTGCAGACCAAGCTGGCGATCCTGGCGGTGCCTATCCCGTCGCAGTTCCTGCTGATGGCGCCCTACCTGGTGACCATGATTGTGCTCGCCGGCGTCATCGGCGAGGCCATCCCGCCGGCGGCCGATGGTCAGCCGTACGAGAAGCAGTAGTTCAGGTCAGCACCCGGCAGATTAACCCTTTGAGGTACGCCGACTCGGGGAAAGAAAGCAGTACTGGGTGGTCCGGGGACTGCGCCAGGTACTCCAGGATCTGCACCGGCCGGCGCGCGTCGGCGCTCGCGCCGAACACGATCTTCTGGAACAAATCGGCGCTGATGAGGCCAGAACAGGAGAAGGTCGCCAGAATCCCACCCGGCCGCAGTAACTGCATGGCGACCAGGTTGATGTCCTTATATCCTCGCGCCGCCGCCATGACATTGGCCTGAGTGGTGGCAAATTTCGGCGGGTCCAGGATGATGAGATCAAACCGCCGGCCCTCCTGCCGATAGCGGCGCAGGACCTGGAACACATCCCCCTCCACCTGCTCCGCCGGCACATCGCCGAAACCGTTACGCTCCAGGTGTCTGGCGCACCACTCGAGGGCAGAGGCCGAGGAGTCAATATTGACGATGCGGCGCGCCCCGCCGGCCGCCGCATATACCCCAAAACCGCCGGTATACGAGAAACAGTTCAGCACCTCCGCGCCGCCGGCGTACTGCCCCACGCGCTCGCGATTGACGCGCTGGTCCAGGTAAAACCCGGTTTTCTGCCCGCGCTGGACGTCCACGACGAAGCGCCAGCGGTTCTCGCGCACCTCCAGCTCCGCCGGCGGCATCTCTCCCCGCACCAGGCCGCTCCTCAGCGGCAGGCCCTCCTTTCCCCGCACCTCCACGTCACTGCGCTCATAGATGCCCACCGGCTGTAGGACTTCCTCCAGCGCGTCCAGAATTTCCTCCCGCCGGCGCTCCACCCCCAGCGTCAGGAACTGCACCACGAGGAAGGGGCCGTAGCAGTCCACCACCAATCCCGGGAGCTGGTCTGATTCCGCATGGACAAGGCGGTAGGCAGTGGTCTCCTCACCGCCCAATCCCAAGGCGCGGCGGTTCTCCAGGGCGCGGCGGATGCGCCGGCGCCAGAACTCCCCGTCAATGCTCTGCGACACATCCCAGGTGAGCAGGCGCACGCAAATCTGGGAGCGCGAGTTGAAATAGCCGCGCGCCAGGCGCTCCCCTTCCGCACTGCACACCACCACTTCATCGCCGTCCGCCGGCGCTCCCTCCAGGCGCGCCACCGCGCCGGAGAAAATCCACGGATGGAAGCGGCGCACCGACTTGTCGCGTTCAGGCTTGAGGATCACCCGTTTCTCGCTCATCCCGCTCCTCAGAGGCAGATATATGGCGCAAACGTACCACGAGGACTCGGCGCGTAGAGGGGGTGACGGCCGCGCGCTCGTCCAGGCGCAAGCCCGGCACCCACAGCACGCCGGCCGAATCCGCCGCCAGCGGATAGGCCGGCCGCCAGCGCAGGGGCACTTTCTCATCGATGAACAGGGCGCGCACCTCCTTCGCCCGGCCGCCCATACCCATCGGGCATAGGCGGTCGCGCGGCCGGCGCCGGCGCAGGCAGAGGCTGGCCAAATCCACCCTGTCCGCATCCATATACGCCGTCCAGATGTCGGGAGGACGCGCTTCTTCCCCGGCCGGCAGTCCCTCCACCACCTCCGTCTCGACCACCCATTCACTGCTGATGCGGGCACAGCCAGGCACCGCCAGGGAAATATGCTCCGCATCCATCTGGGGATACAGCCCTTCCGCCGGCCGCCAGCCCTCATCCGCCACCCAGATGTAGCGGTACCCGACGGTCAGCATCAACCCCTGGGGGAGCGTGGCGCGGGCGCCGGCCTCCCCTCGGCGTGCCACCTCCAGGGCATTGTGCACATGAATCCAGTTGATGTTGCGCAGTCCCCAGCGCAGGCGGTGAATCGCCTCGCGCAGAAGGCCGGCCTGCACGCTCGGATGCAGGGCTGACCATGCGCTCCGCTCCAGCGCGATAACCCCTGGTTCGGGAGAAGAGGCGATCGTATCCCAGACCTGGAGGGTATGGGCGTGGAGAAAGTCGTAATCCTGCGCCAGAATGTGGGCCGTGCGGAGCAGTACCTGTCGGATCTGCGGGTTGTAGGTCTCCAGGTAGGGGATCAGCTCATGCCGCAGGCGGTTGCGGAAGAAGGTCGTGTCCAGGTTCGAACGGTCGAAGCGGGGGGTCAGGCCGTACTGCCGGCAGTACTCCTCTATCTCCGCCCGCCAGCACTCCAGCAAGGGCCGCACCACCCGCACCTCTCCGCCCAGGGCCTCGGCGCCCAGACGCATCTCGCGCAGAGGCACCGCCGGCCGCATGCCGCGCAGGCCGGCCAACCCCGACCCGCGCAGGAAATGCATCAGCACGCTTTCCACCTGGTCGTCGGCATGGTGCGCGACGGCAATGACTGGCGCGCCGTAGCGGCCGGCCACCTCGCCGAGGAAGCGATAGCGAGCGATGCGGGCCGCCTCCTCCAGGGACATGCCCGCCTGTCGCGCCATGGCCGGCACATCTGCAAAGCCAATCTCGCACTCCAGCCCCCACTCCCGCGCCAGATCCTCGATGAAGCGCGCGTCCTCGCCGGCCTCCGGGCGAATGCCGTGGTTCAGGTGCGCGGCGATAAGCCGGAGGTCCCAGCCCTCCTCGGTGTTCAGCCGGCACAGCATATGCAGCATGGCCAAGG
>JACIWP010000320.1 GCA_014360855.1 Anaerolineae bacterium | reverse complement strand
GGCGCTGGCGGAGTCCTTGGCGCTGGCTGTCATCCCCTGGGTATTGTGGGGGTTCCATGAGATGGTCTGGCGGCCGCGATTTGCCAGCGTGGCCGGCGCCGGCCTGGCCTATGCCGCCCTCATGTTGAGCAGTAACCTTATCACCCTGCTCTTTACGCCTCTGCTGGCGGTGTACTTGGCCGTGATGATCATCAGCCGGCTGAACGACGAACAGCCCCTGCGCGGCTTCTCGAAGGAATCCATCCTGCCGGCCTGCGGCCATCTCCTGCACCGCGCCATTCCACCCTTGATCGCGTTGTGCATCGGCCTGGGGTTGAGCGCGATCTTCTGGATTCCGGCGGTGCTGGAGAACCGGTATGTGCGGGCGGATCAATGGCTGGCCGGCAGTTATGACTATCATGACGATTTCGTCTACTTCTTCCAGCTCTTTTCCCCCTTCTGGGGTTTCGGGGTCAGCGGCGCCGGCCCAGAGGATGGGGTGGGGTTCCAATTGGGTGCCGCGCCGCTGGCACTGGCGTTCCTGTCCCTGCTGATCTGGCGGCGCCTACGCAGTCCCGAGGCTCGCCGGCTGTGGGCCTTTGCCTGGGTCGGGCTGGTGGGGGCGGTATTCATGGCCCTGCCGCCGGCGGTGACGGTTTGGGAGCGCGTGTCGTTCACCCGCTATGCCCAGTTCCCCTGGCGCTATTTCTCGCTGGCCGCGCCTATGCTCTCGATGCTGGCCGGCACCGTGCTGGCGGAGCCGGAGGAGCCGGCGGAGGAGAAAGGGCCTTGGTCGCGAGAGCTTGCGGCGGTCCTGCTGGCAGGGCTGGTCATCTGGGGGAGCTACCCCTATGTGCGGGCGGAAATTCGCGAGCCGAAGGAGGGGCCGGTGTCGCTGGCCGGCCTGATGCGCTTCCAGCGCACCGCCAACGAGATGACCGGCTCCACCATCTGGACGAAGGAGATCCCGCAGTGGTCGCCCATGGCGGACCTGTTCGTCAACGGGCAGGATATCACCACGCGGGTGGACTACAGTTGGGTGCCGCAGAACGAGATCCTGGCGGTGGATGCGCGCGGCATGACCTCCATCTCGGAAAAGGTGTGGGTCTGGGCCGCGGACGACCAGCAGTCGGTGCGTTTTTACCGCTTTTATTACCCTGGCTGGAAGGCGTACATCCTCGATGAGCGGACTGAGGAGGTGATCGCCGAGGCGCCGATATACACGACCGGGCCGCAGGGGCTGATCACGGTGCCGGTGCCGCGGGGCCGGCATTTGCTGTTACTGCGCTTTGAGGACACGCCGCCGCGGCGCGTCGGGCAGGCGCTGAGCGCTGTCACCCTCGCCGGCCTGGCGCTGGCGGCGTTGGCTCGCTGGCGGCTGGTGCGGGGGAGGGCCGGCTGAGATGCGGCGCGTCTGGACGTTCCTTCACCGCGTGGACCGAGAACTGTGGTGGGCGCTGGCGCTGAGCACCTTCGCCTGGATGCCGCTCCTGGCGCCCGGCTATTTCTTCCAGGCGCATGATGCACCGCACACGGTCTTCTTCCTGCACGCTTTCGACAAGACCCTGCGCGATGGCTATCTCATCCCCCGCTGGGCCACCGATTTCGCGCTGGGATACGGCTACCCGCTGTTCATTTTCTATGCGCCGCTGGCGTATTACGTGGCGGAGGCATTCCATCTCCTGGGCGCCGGCCTGACCGTGGCGGTTAAGCTCACCTATCTCGTCGGATTTATTCTCTCCACGGTCAGCATGTATTTCCTGGGCCGGCGGCTGTTCGGGCGCTCCGCCGGCCTGCTGGCGGCCGTGCTCTATACCTACGTCCCTTACCATCTGGTGGACGTCTACGTGCGCTGTGACCTGGCGGAATCGTTCGCCTATATCTTTTTGCCGCTGACTCTGCTGGCCATGCTGGAGGTGGTGGAGCGGGGAGGCAGACGCCCGGTGGCGTTGGCCGGCCTGGCCTATGCCGGCCTCCTGCTCACGCACAACGGCACGGCGCTTGTCTTCTCCCCTCTGCTGGCCGGCTGGGTTCTGTTCCTCCTGGCACGGCAGGGGATGAAAGCGGGCTGGGGACGGGCGGTGCGCTCGGCCGGGGCCTCATTGGCCGCCGGCCTGCTCGGTGTCGGCGTCAGCGGATTTTTCCTCCTGCCGGCCCTGCTGGAGCGCGGGTATATCGTCCAGGAGCAGTGGATTCAGGGGAGTTTCGGCTATTACAAGCATTTCGTCTTCGCCGGCCAACTGCTCTCCTCGTTCTGGGGCTACGGCTATGCCGGCGAAGGGCTGGCGGACGAGATGCCGTTCCAGTTGGGGCTGTTCCCCCTGTTCCTGAGCATGGCCGCGGTAACCCTGCGCTGGCATCTGCCGCGCCGGCGCGCGGAGCGCACCTTCTTCCTGGCGGCCTCGGGTGTCGTCATCCTGTTCATGCTGCCCTTCTCTGCCCCCCTTTGGAGAGCGATCCCGCTGGCGGCGCTGGTGCAGTTTCCCTGGCGGCTGTTGATCCTGACCGCGGTGACGCTCTCTCTGCTGGGGGCCACGCTGGCGGCGGATGGGGAGGGGAGCCGGCCGGCGATCTCGCCGGCCATGGTGCTGGCTGTGGCGGTCGCGGCCGGCAGTTTCGCCTATACCCTGCCGCAGTACACGCCCTACTCGGCGCGGGCCGAAGCGGATGTCGCCGTCGTGGAGTTTGAGCTGGTGTATCCGCCCGACCGCACGGGCATGATGGCCTGGACGAAGGAACAGCCTATGACCAGCCCGCTGGTGCCGCAGTACCTCGTCGGCGAGCCGCTGACCAAGGCGCATATCTTGGAAGGACAAGGGAGCGTCGAGATGCGCTATCACGGCGGCGCCACGGAAGAGGTCCTGGTGCAGGCCCTGACACCGGTGACGCTGGAGTTTTACACCTATTATTTCCCCGGCTGGCGGGCGATGGTGGATGGGGAACCGGTCGAGATATGGCCGACCGATCCATACGGTCTGATCGCCCTGCGGGTGCCGGCCGGCGAGCATGTGGTGCGCCTGCGCTTCGGGGATACGCTCGTGCGGCTGGCCGGCAAAGGTATTTCCCTGGTATCCCTGCTGGCGGCGGGATGGCTCCTCTGGCCGGCGCGCCGGCGCACGGCAGGAACGGGTGCGAGCGATGATTGACCTGTCCGCTGGGTATCGCCGCAGGCGAAGTTCACCGGGAGCGCGCATCGCGCTGGTCGCGGTGTTCGTCCTGCTGGCGCTCATGATCTGGCAGCCCTGGAAGAGGGGGCCGGCGCCAGAG
>JACIWP010000319.1 GCA_014360855.1 Anaerolineae bacterium | reverse complement strand
ACTGCCGGCCTGCACCGCCTCGGACAGCTTGGCGGCATGATCCTCCGCTTCTTCCAGGAACACGCGCAGGTATTCCTGATAGCTGTCATCATCCAGCCCCATTTGCGCCATGACCGCATCGCGTTCCAGGATGGGGGAGGGGATGGGGCCGGGATATACCTGGTTGGGCACAACCCAGCCGTTGAAGAGGATATACGGGTGAAAGCGCAGGGCCTCTGCCAGCATGTCTGGGGGGCAGTACCGCCGGTCGTACTGGCAGAGGAACATGCCGTACAGCTCCTGGCCGGCGGAGTCCAGCAGAGACTCGAAGGCCTGCCAGCGGTCGGAGCCAGGCAGTCCCCAGGTTGCCCAGCTCATCTCCACCACGATCCAGGGCGCGGGAAGGCCGCCGGCGCGATGGGGCAGGGTAAATTTGCGGAGCTGGGTGAGCGCGGCTTGCTCGTCAAACCGGGCATTGTCCAGCAGAATCTGGGGCGGTTCCAGCAGAAACGCTTTCCCCTGGGCGGTGACCTCTGGCGCGATGGCGTGCAGTTGGCGCCGGACAGCGGTGAGGGGGCGCCGATCCACGATGTACAGGAAGGCCGCGCCGGCGGATGCCACGGCTCGCACAATACCCGACAGCGAGGCATGGAAGTCCTCATCTCCATCCACCTGCCAGCAGATATGGACGCCGGCGGGGAGATGCTCCAGGGGGTAGCGGTTCCGCTGGGCGGATAATTTCTCGGTCATGTCACTGCCTCCCCTTATGGCGAGCACTACCAGGAACGGCGCCGGCGTCGGGTGCGGTGCCACCGCAGACGGCAGAGGCGCTCCAGATGCGCCAGCGATTCCTCGTTGGCCAGCCCGCGTGCCCTGCGTTGGGCGATGAGCTTGGCGACCTCTGCCGGCGGAATGGGGGCATCGCATCCCATGAGCTGAAGCAGATATGTGATGTGGGCGGCATGCTCCAGCTTCTCGAGCTTCAGGTAGGCGCGGAGCGGGGTTTTATCCACGGTCACACTGCCGTGCCGGCGGAGCACTACCGCGTCATGCTCCCCGATATAGCGATGAATGACTTCCGCACCCTCCCGGGTAGATGGGGTGGCGTACGGTGTCAGAGGGATCATTCCCATGCCCACCAGCACCTCTGGAATGAGGCATTCGGCCACGGGGATGCCGGCGATGCTCAATGCAATGGCGTAGGGAGGGTGCGCGTGGACGACAGCGCCCACGTCCGGGCGCATTTTGTAGACCTCCAGGTGGAGCCAGATTTCGGAGGTGATAGAGAGGCCGGCGGGATTCGGGCCGTACGGCGTCTCGGCCGGCACGTTCGCATCCAGGTCCAGGATGATCAACTGCTCTTCCGCCACCCATCCCTTGCTGACACCGCTCGGGGTGGCGAGGACATACGTATCGTCCAGCCGCGCTGTCACGTTGCCGTCCGTGGCGGCCACCAGGCCGTGGTCGTACATCAGCCGGCAGACCTGGATGATTTCCCGGCGCAGAGCGGCCACTCGCTCCATCGTTTCCATCGCTGGCATGTGTTTCGTCTCCTATGTATGCAGTATAGACCACAGCGCTTTGAAGATCAGCGCCAGAATGATGAGCCACAGCAGGAGGATGATGACGCCGGCGGTCCAGTTAGTGGGACGGCCGGCCTCCCGCACTCGCCGCGCCTCCGCCCGGCATTCCGCGAGGATGGCCGGCGGTATCAGGCGGATGGCCAGCGCCACACCCAGCGGGATCAGCACCAGGTCATCCAGATATCCCAGCACGGGGATGAAATCAGGGACCAGGTCTATCGGGCTGAAGGCATAGGCTACCACGATGAGCGCCCAGGCCTTGGCGTACCATGGGACGCCGGCATGCCGATATGCCAGGTACAGGGCGTACACCTCATCCTGCAGTGCCGCGGCGCGCGCTTTCCAGCGGCGGTACATCCGCCGAACGGATTCTGCTGTCATTATAGCCCTCTTGACGGGAAATATCAACCGCGTTCCAACACCGGGGAGTATACACGAATGGCGGCCTGGCCGGCAACCGGGCACTGGTACTCGCAAATGCCGCAACCGATACAGCGCTCCCGCTCCACGTGGGGGAGCTTTACCGTGACGGTCTGGCCGGCGGCGGTCTTGACCCGGGCTTCCTCGAGTTTGATGGCCTTATCCGGCACCGGGCACATTTCCTCGCAGACGATGCAGTCACGCCCTTCGGACCAGGGGATACAGCGGCTGGTATCAATATAGGCCTTGCCGATGATGACCGTGCGTTTGGTGTCCAGCGGGATATCCGGGATGGCCCCGGTGGGGCAGATCTGCCCGCAGGCATGGCAGGAATAGTCGCAGTAGCCTATGCGCGGCACCAGCACGGGCGTCCAGAGGTCTTGTGCGTTGGCACGGGGAAATGCCGGCTGTAACCCGCCCGTGGGACAAACCTTCAGACAGAGGCCACAGCGGATGCATTTGCCGGCCAGATCGTTCTCCCGGCCGCCTGGCGGCAGGATGCGGTGGGGGTCGAGAAAGTCCGAGCTGGGGCCGGCGCGCAACAGGCCGACGCCGGCCAGGCCGAGTCCCAGCGTCACCAGGGTTTGCCGGCGCGTCGGATCATAGCTTTGGGATGGCGCCGGCCTGAGGCTTCCCCCTGAAAAGGAAATAGCGGAGACGGGACACGCATCCTGGCAGAGGAGACAGGTCGTGCATTCGGCGGGATCACTGGCGTAGCCGCGGCCGGCATCAATGGTGCCGGTGGGACAGAGGCGGGCACAGCGCCCGCAGTCAATGCAGGATGTGTTTACCCGCCGGCGGATCCAGGCCGCTCGCGAAAGCAGGCCCAACAGGGCGCCCAGCGGGCAGAGATGCCGGCACCAGAAGCGCGGTGCCAGCGCGTTGAGGGCGAGGATGCCGGCAAAGACCAGGCCGGTCAGCACCGCGCCGCCGTAGAAATGGCGCTCCAGCGGGAAAATGGTGCCGCGCAGGAGATTATCGGCCGAGGAGACCAGGAGGCGCGTCCAGGGGATAGCAAAGCCGGCCCGCTCGAGAAGCGAAAATGCCTGCTCCACCAGGGGCAGGAAGACGCGCCCAACCATCTGGCTCGTCAGCACGATGGGGTCCAGGAGCAAGAGAGTCAGGTTGCCGGCGATCGCCGAACCCAGTATCGCTATCAGGAGGATGTATTTCACGCGGCGCCAGGGGCTTTCGGGGCCAAAGGCGGCGCTGGGCTGTTGGCGCGCCGGCACCCAGTCCAGCAGGGTGCCCAGCGGACATATCCAGGC
>JACIWP010000318.1 GCA_014360855.1 Anaerolineae bacterium | reverse complement strand
TCAGCACGATGGAGGCCAGCTCAGTCGCGATGCGTTCCGGCAGTACCGCGCTCAGGCTGAGCAGGACCACCGGCAAGAAGGAGAGGATGGGCACGCTCTGCAGGACGTCCAACACCGGCATCATAAAACGTTCGGCGCGGCGGTTGTAAGCGGCAATATATCCGTACACCAGTGAGAAGACAAGGGAAAGGAAATAGGCGGCCAGCATGCGGATGACCGAGCGCAGGGCGTACCAGGGCAGTACCGCCGGCTCCAGCGAAATCGTCGGGCCTTGCACCATCGCCGGCGCGCGCAGAGCCAGGCGCGCGCCCACATACACCAGGACGCCGATGACCAGGATGATGACAATATCGTTGAAGCTCAGCCCACGTTCGGGCCGGATGAACTCGAACAGCCGCCGGCGGGTCGTCATGCTCACCTCGCGCCGCAGAAAGTGAAATGGTTGTACGCCGGTGCAGATCGGGACTGGTCGGGCGGGAATAGACGCCGGCACATTGGTAAACAAACCCGGCGAGCCTCTCGGAGGGTCCAGGCTCACCGGCATTATAACCCTTGCATATCACCGCGTCAAATTACGTTCCTTTTGGCAGCCATGCCAGCACGCGCGCCGGCGAGCCGCTCCCACCCACCAGGGGAAGCGCACCGATGAACAGCCAGGCGCCGCGGGCCGGCAGTCGCTCCAGGTTGGTCAGGTTCTCCAGATGAAAGCGGCCGTTGTCCAGCAGGATGCGGTTGGCCTCCAGCGTCTGGCTGGCGCCGCCGTCTATGCCGGCCGTGTCAATGCCCAGCCCGAGAATGCCGCGTTCCTCCACCAGCCAGCGCACCGCCTCGGGGGAAACTCCCGGGAAATGGAGCACGCCGTCCGCATCCGCGCCGAGATAGCGGCCGGCGTCGGGCCAGAAGCGCGACCAGCCGGTGCAGAGCAGGAGCACGCTCCCCGCCGGCACCCGGCCGTGCTCCTCCTCCCAACGGTACAGCTCCGCCGGCGCCAGCAGAGCATCGGGCGAGGCGGCGGCGCGCCAATCCACCACCACCGCTGGGCGGATCAGATGATCCGCCGGCAGGCTTTCCAGCGTAAGACCGCCGTCCTGCAGATGCGCGGCCACGCCGATATGGGTGCCGGTGTGCTCCCCGATGCTCAGCCGGCGCAGGAAAAAACCCTGCCCCGATATCGCCGCCCAATCCTCAAGGCGTGTGGGAGGGTCGCCCGGCCAATGCGGGACGGCCGGCGACACCGGATGGGTTAAGTCCACGATCTCCATATCCGGACCCGCGTGCCCCAGCATGCTGGCCTCCCGAAAGCGGTTCCAGCGCGCTTATGTCAGACGCTTGCGGAGGAAGATGCGCGTGATACCCTCGGGGTAGCCCTCCATGGTGAAGATCGGCTCGTAGCCGTGCCGGCGGTAAAAGTCCGGTGCCTGGAAGCTGAAGGTGTTCAGATAGGCCCAGACACATCCCTGCCGGCGTCCTTCCTCTTCCATCTCCCTGAGCAGGCGACTGCCAATGCCGCGCCCTCTCCAGGCAGTGTGTACCCACAGATATTTGATATCCAGGCACGAGCCCCATATCTCCCCATATATGCCGGCCGCCAGTGCGCCATCCCCATCCCAGACGAAGATGCCGAGGGGCCGGGTGGCCTGAATCCGGCCGTGCTCCATGTTATACGCTGTCAGCCCCTGGCGGAGCGCCTGCACCAGCTCCTCGGCCGGCTGGGCTATCCGCTCCCACCGCAGGGCGTCGGCCGGCCCTTTCTCGCCTGTCCCCATATACCGCTCCTCTCAGGGCCAATCCGCCGGCGGCAGGCCCAGCCATTCCATTGTCTGCCGGCCCAGCATCTTCAGCTCGATGGGAATGCCGGCGATGCAGTACAGCACCGCATCCGCGCTCCGGGCCAGCAGTTGATTGGCCCTCCCCAGCACATCTCGGAATTGCCGACCCAGCGGATAGGCCGGCACCACCCCTTGCCCCACCTCATTGGACACCACCAGCAATGTCACATTCCCCTGGCGGCACCGTTCCACCAGCCGCTCAATCTCCCCCATCAGGCGTTCTTCCGCCCGCGCCGCGTTTTCCTCCGCCAGCAGGATATTGGAAGCCCAGAGGGTCATGCAGTCCAGCAATACCGTGTCCACCGAGGGCAAGTGCGGGGCCACAGCATCGGCGACATTCAGGGGTTCCTCCAGGGTGCGCCAGTGCGCCGGCCGGCGCGCCCGATGCATCTCCGCGCGCTGGCGCATCTCTTCATCGCCGGGCTGGGCGGTGGCCACATACAGGACGCGCCGGCCCCACTGTCTGGCGAGTTTCTCCGCGAGCTGGCTCTTGCCGGCGCGGGCGCCGCCCAGCAACAGCACCACGCGAGGGCCTTCTGAGGGCACTGCCATATGTTACCTCCATCCACGTCAGGCGCGGGCCGGCGGTGACGGACGATCATCACCCAGGGCATGCTGTGCCCATTCCAGCATCACCCGCCATGAGCTAAAGAAATGATCCATGCCCACCACTTCCAAGGTGACGACGCCATCATATCCCGACTGGAGCAGTTCGTCCAGGAAGGGGAAGAGCACATCGCGCGGCACATGCTCCAGCGAGACGTGATCTTCGTTATCGCGCACGCCGTGCAGATGGACGACGCGCACCCTTTCCCGATACATGCGGTACAATGGGACGGGGTTATCGCCCTTCAGCCAGAGATGGCCGGCGTCCAGGCAGAAACTGATGGGCAGATCATCCAGCAGGGGCAGGATCGCCTCATACGGGAAGCGCACCAGGTTCTCCACGCAGATCAGGCGCGGGTCGCCGCACCATGCGATGATGCGCTCCAGCAGGGCGCGTCCTTCCTTCCGCCACTTCTCCCAATTGGCCGCCGGCCCGCGCGCGTACTCGTTCACCCCATCCAGATGGGCGATATATGCCCATGGGCGCAGAGGGCGCGTGCATTCAATAATCCGCTGGACCATGCGCATGGGGGCCGCGTTGGGATCATCCGACCCCGGCGGCAGGTCCAGGGGGAAGTGCACCGTATAGCTGAGGCGGTTGCGCTCCGCTTCGGCTATCAGGTCCTCCAGGATGCGCGGCGTCGGCATGTTGGAGGCGGTCTCCGTCTCGAACAAGATCAGCTCAATGTCGTCCACCAGGCCGGCCAGCCGCTGGACGTTTTCCACCAGGCCGGCGGGGAAAATATAGGATGTGGTGCCGAGCCGAACCGGAAAGGGCATGGGAACCTCCTTTGTCAGAGAAGTGCAGGGAAACGGACGGCGGCCA
>JACIWP010000317.1 GCA_014360855.1 Anaerolineae bacterium | reverse complement strand
GGGTGGTGTTCTCGGCCTTGACCTGGATGCGCCCGTCGTCATGGACCACGACCTCAGCGCCGCGCCCCCGCACGAAATAGACGCCTTCTTCCTGCACCCGCTGATAGAACTCCTCGTAATCCTTGCCAAAGGCGCGGATGTCCATGTAGAACTCGAACACCTCGGCATCGGTCTTGTCCCGCACCAGGTGGGCGTGTTTCAGCGCGTACATACAACAGATGCGGGAGCAGTAGCGGTTGGCATGTTCATCGCGACTACCCACGCAGTGGATGATGGCCACGCGGCGCGGCTTCTCGCCTTTGGAGGTGAGGATCTGGCCCTGTGTGGGACCGGTAGCGCTGGAGAGGCGTTCGAACTGCAGGCCGTCAATGATGTCCGGCGACTTGCCGTAGGAGTACGCCGGCAGGCGGCGGGGGTCAAACATCTCGAAGCCGGTGGCGACCAGGATGGTCCCCACGCTGAGCTCGATAATCTGCTCCTTCTGGGTGAAGTCAATGGCATTGGTAGGGCAGGCTTCCACACAGGCCTTGGTGCACTTCCCCCGCGTCAGGAACAGACAGGCCTGGTCGTCAATGACCGCTTTCAGCGGCACGGCCTGGCCGTTATTGGGGATATAGGCGGCCCGCCGCCGGCTCAGGCCGGCGTCATACTCATTGGGCACCCCGCGCTTGAACACGCAGGCCTCCGCACATGCCCCACAGCCGGTGCAGAGATCGGTATTCACATAGCGCGGGCGCTGGCGCACCTTGACCTGAAAATGTCCGACATAGCCGGAAACTTCGGTCACCTCGCTGTAGGTGAGGAGAGTAATGTTGGGATGCCGACCGGCATCCATCATCTTTGGACCGAGGATTCAGGTACTGCAGTCCAGGGTGGGAAAAGTCTTGTCCAACTGGGCCATATGCCCGCCGATGGACGGCTGTTTCTCCACCAGGTAGACGGGATAGCCGGCCTCGGCAATGGTGAGGGCCGCCTGGATGCCGGCGATGCCGGCGCCGACCACCAGGGCCGCCTTGGTGACATCCTCCCGACGCGGGGACAGCGGTTCGTGATAACTCACCCGGGAGACGGCGGCGCGCACCAGGCGCTTGGCTTTCTCGGTGGCCTGCACCGGGTCCTTCACGACCCACGAGACATGCTCGCGGATATTGGCCATCTGGAAGAAATACGGGTTCAGGCCGGCGGATGCCAGGACGTTCTGGAACGTGGCCTCATGCATGCGCGGACTGCACGAGGCGACCACCACGCGGTTCAGCCCAAGCTGACGGATGTCCTGGCGGATCATCTCCTGGCCGGCCTCGGAGCAGGTATAGCGATGCGAACGGGCCACCACGACGTTGGGCAGACTGCTGGCATACCGCACCACTTCGTCCACGTTCACCGTGGCCGCAATGTTCAGCCCGCAGTGACAGACGTAAACGCCGATTCTAGGCTCTTCGCTGGACATATCCGTGTCCTCCTCGTTATTTTTCCATGACCTGCCACACCAGCTCGCATACATCCAGCACCCGGATGCGGGTTCGCGTCTTCCGGGCGGCCTGGAGCAGGGTGCGTTTGCACTGCTGGCAGGAGGAGATGATGGCTTCCGGATTGGTGGAGAGCGCTTCCTGAAGCCGCTCCACGGAAACGTGTTCCACCGCTTCAGGCTCGGTCATAGCGACGTCGCCGCCGCCCCCACAGCACACCGCGTTCTCCCGGCTGTGGGGCATTTCCTCCAGATGCATCCCGGGGATACTGCGGATGATTTCCCGGGGCGGATCGAACAGGCCGCTCTTGCGCCCCAGGTCACACGGGTCATGGTACGTCACCCGCCACGGCGTCTCGGTCAGCCGGATGGTCCCCTCCTGGATCATGCGAGAGAGCAGTTCGCTGGCGTGCAGGACCTCAAACTCGAAGGTTGCTCCCAGGATTTCCGGATAGAGGTGATGCCAGGTGTAATAGCAGGAGGAGCAGGTGGTGACCAGGATTTTGGCGCCGGCGGCGCGGACCCTCTCCACGTTGTGCTGGGCCAGCTTCACCATCTCATCCTTCATGCCGGCGCTGTACAGAGGATAGCCACAGCACCACTCCTCACTGCCCAGCAGGGAGTATCCCACGTGGGCCTGCTCGAATATTTGCACCAGGGACTGCGGGATGCTGTAGACCATGGGATACAGGGCCGACACACAGCCGGTGAAGAGCAGGATGTCGGCCGGCTCCTGCACCCGCTCTGGCGGCATCTCGATGCCCTCGCTCCAGATGAGGCGGGTCTTGTTGTCCTCGTTGAGGATGTTGTGGTTGTAATTGACCGCCTGGCGCATCATCAGGAGGGATTGAGGCACGGAGTAGCCGTTGGCGACCGCCCATTCCCTCAGCCGGCGCATGGTCTCATTCGTCATGATACCCCGCGGACAGCGGGCCGTGCATGCATAGCACTGCGTGCACAGCCAGAAGGTGCGGCTGTTCATGACCTCATCGCGCAGGCCCAGACGAATCAGCTCCCAAAGCTGACGAGGTGAGTAATCCATCAGCTCAGCCGTCGGGCAGGACGCACTGCACGTCCCGCACTGCAGACAGGACAACAGCTTACGCCAATCGGGTTCCACCTGGGCCATGAATTCGCGGTCCAATAGTTCGTCCGTCAGTACACGGGGAAGTGATGGGCTCATAATATCCACTCTCCTGATCGTCGGAACAGCGTTCAGCGCGCTACTTGAGGAACCGCCGCACGGTTTTCAACAGGAATTCGGGTTGAATCGGTTTGGATATCCAGGCATCAATGGGAACCCGTTCTTCAGGATACTCGCTGGCGTATTCGCTGGTTGTAATGGAGGAGATCATGATCAGAGGGATGTGCTTGAGAGCCGGGTCCGCTTTCAACATCTTACTGACGTCCACGCCCTCCAAAGTGGTGCTCATCATCACGTCGAGGAGGACAAGGTCAGGTGGGGTCTTGCGCATCACTTCCAGGGCCTGGCTTCCGCTTCGGGCTTCCATCACCTGGTAGCCTTCTGCCTCGAGGATCCTGCGGCAGAGAAACAGGAAATCAGGATCATCATCCACAATCAAAATCTTTGGCATGGCTTTACCCTCCTGTCGCCTGGGGGATACGCCCCTTTCTCTGCTCCCGCACATTGTTCAATGTATCACAAAAATACCAGAAAGTCAAAACAGGGTTTTTCGCTGTATATCGTGAAATAAGGGGCAAACTTTCATACCCCTCTTTGCTCGCGACGAGGCCGGCCCCCATCCACAAGGGCCAGCTTGACAGTCCACAGCAATGCGCTATCTTATGA
>JACIWP010000316.1 GCA_014360855.1 Anaerolineae bacterium | reverse complement strand
TGAGGAACAGGCCGAACAGCGTCAGCAAAGTGCCGGGGCCGATACGGCCGCCTACCGCCGGGAACAGGAACGAGGCGACGATCATCCACAACAGATAGGCGAGGGTGATGGCGCCGATAATGGTGATGACGGGCACCTTGCCAAGCCGTAGCTTGACCAGCTTAGGGGCGACTTCAAACAGGTCCGGCTTGAGGAAGGGGAAGAGGGTCATAGCCGTGACTGGGATGAGCTGTGTACACACTGCGAAGAACACGAAGTTGAGCTGAGCGCCCATCACACCACCGGTGGCCGCATCGATGACGCCGATCTCCGCCAGGATGGTAATGAGGATGATCGCCACCACCGGGCTGTGGAGCTTGGGATGGATGGAGCAGACAGCCTCTGGGATCAGGCGGTCAAAGGACCAGGCGAAGACGATGCGGCTGCAGTAGAAGAAATAGGTCTGCGCCAGGTTGATGAGGGTGTACAGCCAGGCGAAAGCCACAATGAGCACCAGTGGGAAGCTGGGCTTCAGGATGGCGGCGTAGAAAGTGATCCACGGCATGGTCATCCCGGTGTAATCGCTCTGGCTGAGGTAGCTTTCCGCGGCGATCCACTCCAGCGGGACATGGCGCTGGAGCAGGATAGCGCCCAGGACGAAGATGGCCCAGGTCACGATGAGGGAGGCCCAGCTACCGATGAGCAGGGTGCGCTCGGTCTGCTTCACTTCGCCGGCGAAGAAAGTGGGGATGTAGTAGCCGTAGAAGATCCAGAAGCCCATGATCAGCCCGGCAAGTGTCATCACCGCTGGGCTGTATTCGAACTTCATACCGTACTGCTGAGCCAGGGCGATACGGCCCTCGTAACTGCCAGCGCCCATGAAGCGATCCCAGGCGGCAGGGAAGGAGCCCACTGGGGTGCTGCCGAGCTGATAATACAGGATCACCCATGCCAGGAGGCCCAGGAAGAATCCGACCTCCAGCACTCGCACGATGGTGCGCGTGGGGAGGATCATCAGGACGAACGTGATGGCCGTGCAAATGGTCCCCACGACGATGATGCCCGTAGTGCTGGCAGACCATTCAGCGATGCGGAGGAAGGATTCGTTCTGGAAGACGATGCCTATGGTCTGCGCGAACGTAGGAATAACGCTGGAGGGGATCCAGGCAATGAGGGAGCCGGCGACCATGCCGCTGAAGATGACCAGCGTCCAGCTTGCCGCAAAGGCCAGCGGCGGACTGAGAACGCGGCTGGCAAGGGTGTAATCTGCGCCGGAGCGCGGCATAGCGGCACCGATGTTGGCGTAGGTGTAGGCATGGAAGAGACAAAGGATCATGGCCACGGTCAGCACGCCAATGATGCTGCTGCCCGGCCATACGCCGGCAACCCAGGAGTACGGGATCAGCCCCGAGGAGGACAGGCTGATGCAGTGGACACCAAACACCATGGCACCGAAAACCCCGATGGTGCGGATCAACCCCGAGCTCTTGCGTGCGTAGAGTTTGCGATCGCTCACGCCGGCGGTGACATCAACTTCTGCCATCTTGTACAACCCTCCTTTCGAATCTTGCCACGCGGATCAGAGCAACCAATCGTCCATTGACTACGCCGTTTACGCTGTGGCTCTGCGGCATCACCTCCTTTCCGAACCTCTACAGGTCAAATTCCGTCTGAATGCGCACGTAATCACCGCGCACCAAATCCCGGCTGTATTGGATGGGGTTGTCCTTCTCATGGTACATGATCCGCGTGATGCGCAACAGTGGCGCGCCCGGCTCCACGCGCAGTTGCTGTGCGACTTCGTCCCGGGCGATGTCCGCTTCCACCGTCTGGGCGATGTGGGTGATGGGCAAATGGTAGCGCTGTACCAGCACGTCATAGATGGAGACCTTTTCCAGGTCGTATTCCTCCAATTCGGGGCAACATGAACATGGTACAAAGGAGCTTTCCACCACGGTGGGGATCCTGTTCGCCAGGTGGAGTTTGACCACACGATAGAGCAAATGTCCAACGTCCACGTGCAGGATTTCGGCAAGGCGTTTGCTGGCCGGCACTTGTATGAATTCCAGCAGTTGTGATGTATATGCGAGGCCGCGCCGGCGCATGGATTCCGCATGATCAATAAGCTCGCGCGCGTCGTAGAGCACTTTGGGCTTGGCCACATAGGTACCGGAACCATGCCGGCGTTCCAGCAAGCCATCGTTCACCAGCTCTGTGATCGCTCGGCGCACGGTCATGCGGCTGACTCCCAGCTCCTCGCTTAAATCCCGCTCCGAGGGTAACCGCGAGTCAGGCGGCAGACGTCCGGAGAAGATCTGCTCGGCCAGGTACTCCTGGATTTGCACATACAGCGGCTTATAAAGCTCGTTGGCCATATGTGGCAATTCGCACCTTTACATCATGCTCAGCCCCGCGCAACCCGGCTTCCCGTAAAAGTGGTAGGTGATACAGTGGTATAAGCATATACGCCAATAATATAGCACATTTCGGCGCAAATGTCAATACCTTTCACAAAATTGCTTTTTGAAGAAATGATTGTCGTGTATATAGTGGTATTAGAGCGTTATACCTACTACATATAGGCGTGCAGGAAAAGGGGGAGCTTACGGGAGCGATAGCGGCTCAACAAACAGGGCGCGTCAAGTAGACCACTTTCAGGGTTTTTCATTGTGCGGTTTCCAGGAACGCCGGCCTTGAGCCGGTGCATGCTTTCCGGTATAATGTGTTTGTGCGCCGGCAGAGGGGATATAGTTCGTTTGACGGAAAGGATGAAAAGGATGTTGAACAATCTACGCGCCCGCTGGCACCACTATCAGTCACAGCGCACTCTGGAACGTTTGGGTGCCTGGTATTCCCTGAGCTATCAGATATGGGATTTGTGCGGACAGGCTCTGCGCAATGAAAAGGTGGGGCAAAAGGAGGCAGGGTTTATCCTGGACCAGATTGACCGCACCATTTTTCGCCTGAACGACCAACCCTCCCCAGTGACCAGGGCCCTGCGCCGGCGGTTCCCGGAATTGGCCCGAGTGATCAACACCGCAACCGAAAATGTTTTCCACCTGCGCAACTACACCGCACTGTTCCTTATCCACTGCCAGGGACCCACACCGGCGGAGGCCACTCCTAGTGATGCGGAGTGCCTTTATTTCTATCAGCGCGCCATGGACAAGCACGGCCTGAAGGCGCTGGAAATCTGGCGCGAGCTGGAGCAACAGTTTGCTGCTATCCGTGAGGGTATGCGACAGCTTGAAATTGCCTGAAAGCGCCTCCCGCAGGACACAACCTGTGGGAGGCGC
>JACIWP010000315.1 GCA_014360855.1 Anaerolineae bacterium | reverse complement strand
GGAAGAGGCCATCCGGGTCCTGCACCTGTTCGATGAGCGCATTGTGCCGCAGATTTCGCACGGCATCTGCCCGGAATGTCAGGATCGCGTCCTGGGCGTGCGGGAAGAGCGGCGCGCCGGCTGAGGAGTGGCCGGCGGCCCCTTGTGACTATCATCTGCCCCACATGGGTGCTATTCCTCGCGGAAGAACCCCAGCAGTTCGCCGCGCTCCGCCTCACCAGGCAGGATCTCGATAAATGAGATGCGCGACAGCGGGAAGATGAAGGCAGTAGCCTCTGGCGTCAGATAATGCAGGGGTTTGCCATCGCGCCGGCGCGCCTCCGTGCAGATGATATACGTGGCATTGGGGGGCGGCAGTTCCTCCATCTCGGCCAGAACCGGGTCTTCATTTGGCAGATGAATCAGCACCGTATATCCCATCGCTCCACCCGTCCCTTATTTGTGTTCGGAAACATGATGTTCGAGAGCCGTACCGCCGGCGCGCACCTGCACCCGCAGGCGCAGGGTGCCCAGCCGCAGGATGTCCCCATCCCGCAGAGGGTGAGGCACATTGGGGGCCAGCCGCACATCATTGACCCAGGTGCCGTTGGTGCTGGCGAGGTCCTCTATCATCAGGCGGCCGTCCTGCCATACCAGCCGGGCATGCTGGCGCGAGACCCCGCGCTCCAGCCCACCGTAGGGCGCCAGGTCCACCTGCGGCCGGCTCGTCTGGCCGGCATCGGCGCGCCCGATGACGGCCGGCAGAGCGTCCGTTGGGAGCCGAAACTGGTGTGCGCCAGATAGCATTTCCAGCACCACCGCCGGCGCAGGGCCGGTTGGGGCGCGGGTGCCGGCGGATGCGAGCCCCTCTGTCTGGTGCAGGGGCTGCAGGGCGGTGCCGCACTGCTCGCAGAAAATGGTGTTCAGGATATACGGGTGGCCGCAGGTGGGACAGACCGGCATACCCGCCTCCTCACTCTGTTCCGCCGGGGAGCAGTGGCTGGAGGGCACGCGTGCCGAAGCGCAAGCGCTTGGCGCCGGCGGGGGAAAGCCGGCCGGTCTCCGCCAGCAGACGCGCTTCCTGTATGAGCACGCCGGCCAGTTCGTCCTGCCCCTCCTGCATCAGCCGGGTCGCTAGCCCTTCCAACAGGGTGGTGGCCTGCGGCACCCGCCCCTGCCCTGCTTCTTCCTCGATCAGCTTCTGCATCCGGAGCAAAGAGACCTTCTGGGCCGCTTCTACGATGGCCGCCGGCATCAACGGCCGGGTGACGCCCTGGGAGCGGAAGGGCACCCGCACGACCTTGCGCTGAACCGCCGGCGTGCCGTAGGCCGGCACCATGCCGGCCGCTTCCACCTGAAGCACCCGATGCGTCCCTGCTTCAAGGGGGCTGACGATGCTTTCCACCAGCACATGGCGCGGGCGGGTGTACGGCAGGCTTCCCAGCGCCAGTTCCCCATCTGTCTCCTCCAGCATCCGCAGTTCGGGTGTCAGGGCAAAGGCCGCCTTGAAGCGGGCGGCCGGCGTATAATACAGCCGCATGGTCAGGTCGGTGATCCAGGCCTCCTTCAGTTGGCGCAGATGTTCCAGAAAGGCGCGCCCGATGCCGGCAGGGTTTTCGATAAAGACCACCTGTCCGCCGGCGGCCGCCGTCAGATGGTCCAAAAAGTCCTCGTTCCAGTCATGGCCGACACCGAAGGCAGAGATGCCGATATCCTGCCGCGCCGCGGATCGCGCCGCCAGCAGGCATTTCTGCGCGTCCCCATAGGTGTGACCGTCCGTGAGCAGTAAGAGGTGATTAATTTGGTGGTCGGAACGGGTGCGCCCCACCAGGGACAGGCCGGCCTGCAGGCCCTGGAATATCTCCGTTCCGCCGTCGGTGGTCAGGGATGCCAGAATGGGCCGCAGGACGCGCGACGGCGGGGTGTGCTGTGGGGGCAGGAGCACTTGCGCCGTGTCGGAAAAAGCCACCAGGGAAAGTATGTCATCGGACTGCATTTCCTCCACCAGGTGCAGGATGGCCTCTCGCACAGCGGCCAACCGCTCCCCCTTCATGGAGGTACTGCAGTCAATCACCAGGCAGAGGTTGAGGCGCGTATGGGGCTGGGGGCGGTTCGCCAGCGGCGTCAGGGTGATGAGCAGGTACAGGAGCTGAGGCTCGTCCACGCAGGCCAGTTCCGCCGGCCCGGGCAGGACATCCAGCGCGAACAGCCGCGGCGGGCGCTTCCCTTCCCGCCGCAGGCGCTCGTCGTATTCCTGCCGGCGCTGGGGGTCGCCCAAGGTTTCGTAGGCCTGCTGGATCTGGCGGAAGAAAAAGGCCGTCCCTTTGACCAGGCCGGCGTCCGGATGATACTGCCGCACCAGGTCCCGGTACGCGGCGCGAATTTCCTCCTGTGAGGCGTCATCCTCCACCCCCAGTATGCGGTAGTAGTCCTCTTCGCCTTGTTCCCCTGCACCCTTGTCCCATGCGGAAAAGGTCATGCTATTGCTCCCAATCCCTCCATCCCTTTCCGCGCCCTATCCCGCGGGATGCACCACGATGACGGTGATATTGTCCGGCCCGCCGTGTGCATTGGCCGCCGCCACCAGCGCCTGGCAGGCATCCGCCGGCGTGGGAGCCTGCTGGAGGATGTCCTTCATTTCCGCCCGCGGCACCGCGCCCCACAACCCGTCCGAGCACAATACCAGCCCATCGCCGGCCAGCAGGCCGTGAGAGGCCAGGTCAATTTCCAATGGGTTGGGCTGGCCCACTGCCCGATATAGGGCGTTGCGGCGGGCATCCTGGTCCAGCGCTTCCAGCTCTTCCGGGTCAATCTGCCCCAGCTCGAACAGCCGGTGCAGGAGCGAATGATCGCGCGTCAGTTGGCGAAGCTCGCCGCCGCGCAGGAGATAGAGCCGGCAGTCGCCGGCGTGCCCAACATAGATGCGCTTCCCCATCAGCAGTACGATGGTGAGGGTGGTTGCTCCTTCCGGCACTTCCTCCTGCAGACGCTGATGGGCGGCCTGAAAGGCCTCGGCGATGGCCTCCTGGATGGGCACCGCCGGCGCCATGGCCTCCGAGCTGAGCGAGGGCAGAATGACGTGCCGCAGGAGGCTTTCGCCGGCGGTCTGCACGGCCAGCCGGCTGGCTGCCTCCCCGTGCAGGTGCCCACCCATGCCGTCCGCCACCATGAACAGCCCGACGGTCTGCAGTCCCTCGTGGGTGGAAAGGTGTTGGAGCCAAGCGAAGGCGCTGTCCTCGTTCTCCTCGCGCACCATGCCGATGTGGCTGGCCATGCTGAAGAGCGCCCGCGCGCAGGGGATGCCGCTTTC
>JACIWP010000314.1 GCA_014360855.1 Anaerolineae bacterium | reverse complement strand
ATGATCCTGCAGAAGCTCAAGCAGGATGCCGAGGCCTACCTGGGCGAGCCGGTCACTAAGGCGGTGATCACCGTGCCGGCCTATTTCAACGACTCTCAGCGCCAGGCCACCAAGGACGCCGGCAAGATCGCCGGCCTCGAGGTCCTGCGCATCATCAATGAGCCGACCGCCGCATCCCTGGCCTACGGCCTGGACAAGAAGAAGGCGGAGACCATCGTGGTCTTCGACCTGGGCGGCGGCACCTTTGACGTCTCCATCCTGGAGGTCGGCGAGGGCGTCTTCGAGGTGAAGGCCACCTCCGGCGATACCCATCTGGGCGGCGATGATTACGACCAGGTCATCGTCAACTACATCGCCGATGAGTTCAAGAAAGAGTACGGCATTGACCTGCGTGAGGACCGCCAGGCCCTTCAGCGCCTGAAAGAGGCGGCGGAGAAGGCCAAGATCGAGCTCTCCAGCGTCATGGAGACCGAGATCAACCTGCCTTTCATCACCGCGGACGCCAGCGGGCCTAAGCATCTGCTCATGAAGCTGACTCGCTCGAAGTTCGAGCAGTTGAGCGAGCATCTGACCCAGCGGCTGCGCGGTCCGGTGGAGCAGGCACTGCGCGACGCCAAGCTGACGCCGGCTGACATTGATGAGGTCATCCTGGTGGGCGGCGCCACCCGCATGCCCGTGGTCCAGCGCCTGGTGCGCGAGATGCTGGGCAAGGAGCCCAATAAGGGCGTCAACCCGGACGAGGTCGTGGCGATCGGCGCGGCCCTGCAGGCCGGCGTCCTGGCCGGCGAGGTCAAGGACGTGGTCCTGCTGGACGTCACCCCGCTGTCCCTGGGTGTCGAGACCCTTGGCGGCGTCATGACGGTGCTCATCCCGCGCAACACCACCATCCCGGTCCGCAAGAGCGAGATCTTCACCACCGCCGAGGACAACCAGACGGCTGTGGAGATCCACGTCCTGCAGGGCGAGCGTCCGATGGCGGCCGACAACATGACGCTGGGCCGCTTCCGGTTGGAG
Source organism: Anaerolineae bacterium (assembly GCA_014360855.1). Lineage (NCBI taxonomy): Bacteria > Bacillati > Chloroflexota > Anaerolineae > Anaerolineae bacterium. The sequence goes on along the minus strand of JACIWP010000314.1, from coordinate 2,286 downwards.
GGCATCCCGCCGGCGCCGCGCGGTGTGCCGCAGATCGAGGTGACCTTCGACATTGACGCCAACGGCATCCTGAACGTCTCGGCCAAGGACCTGGCGACCGGCAAACAGCAGTCGGTGCGCATCACCGCCACCACCAACCTGAGCAAGGAAGACATTGACCGCATGGTGCGGGAGGCCCAGATGCACGCCGAGGAGGACCGCCGGCGGCGCGAGCTGGCCGAGGCGCGCAACCAGGCGGACTCGCTGGCCTACACCACCGAGAAGACCCTGCGCGAGGCCGGCGACCGCGTCCCGCCCGAGGACCGCTCCGCCCTGGAACGGCTCATCGCCGATGTGCGCGAGGCCATGAAGGGCGAGGATGTCTCCCGCATCCGCCGGGCCATGGAGGAGCTGCAGCGGGCGACATACCGCCTGTCCGAGAAGCTCTACGGCTCCGCCGGTGCGCCGGGCGCCGGCCCCAGCGGTGCCGGTACCACCGCTCGTGAGAGCGACACCGCCCACGGCGGTGAGGAAGACGTGGTCGAGGGTGAGTTCCGCCAGGTGTAATGCCGCCCCCGGTGCCAGTCTGGACAGGCTGGTCTTGCCCAGACTGGCACCTTGTTGTATCATGATAGTATCATTCCGGATCGGTAGGAACGAGGTGGGGAAAGATGGTCTTCTGGTGGGATCCCATGTACTTTGTTTTTGCCCTGCCGGCGCTTCTGCTGGCGATGTACGCCCAGTGGAAGGTGCGGGCGGCGTACACGCGCTATCTGCGCGAGCCGAACTTCCGCGGCATCAGCGGGGTGGAGGCCGCCGAAATGTTACTGCGCGGCCAGGGCCTGGACCATATCTCCATTGAGGGCACGCCGGGCGAGCTGACCGACCATTACGACCCGCGCAGTAAGACCTTGCGGCTTTCTCCGGCAGTGGCCCGGAGCCGCTCGGTGGCGGCGCTGAGCATCGTCGCCCATGAGGTGGGGCACGCCCTGCAGGACGCGCAGGGCTATGTGCCTCTGCGCATCCGCTCCGGCCTGGTGCCGGCGGTGACGGTGGCGGCCTGGGTTGGGCCGGTGCTCTTCTTCATCGGCCTGCTGTTCGGCTCCCCGAACCTGGCCTGGGCCGGCGTGCTGGCATTCTCCGCCGGCGCGCTCTTCGCCCTGGTCACCCTGCCGGTGGAATTCAACGCCAGCCAGCGCGGCCTTCAACTCCTGCGCACCTACAGCCTGGTGGATAACCGCGAGCTGGCCGCCGCCAAGAGCGTGCTGGACGCCGCCGCCCTGACGTACGTGGCGGCCCTGGCGCAGACCCTTTCCACCCTGCTGTACTATATCTTTCTGCTCGGCGGCTTCCGCCGGCGCGACTAACACCACAAACGCAGTGCACAGGCGCCCACGATGGGCGCCTGATTTTTTCCCCTGCGCCCTGCGGGAGGAGGTGAAACATGAGGGCTCGTTCAGGACAATCTCTCCGGACGGTGCTGTTCGGGCTGATCGCGCTTTTCACATTGCTGGGCTGTCAGGTTATTGGCTCTGCACGCTTCTCGCCGACCAACGCTGTCGAAGCGGTCACGGCAACGCCCTTTGTGCCGCCGGCCGGCATCTCGGCTCCGACGCCGGCGCCCACGCGGACGCCAGCGCCGCCCACGCCGACCCTCTCGGCCGCGCCGACCGGCGAAGAGCTGGACCTGGAGACCCTCTTCGCCCTGGCCGATTGGGAGGACCAGCTCATATCGGCCATTTATGAGCGCGTCAGCCCCTCGGTGGTGCATATCACCACCCGTATCATCTATGCGGACTTCTTCTTCGGCGTCTATCCCGAGGAAGGTGCCGGCTCCGGCTTCGTCTTCGACAAAGAAGGGCATATTGTCACCAACTATCACGTCATCGAGAATGCCCAGACGATCGAGGTGACCTTCGGCGAAGACCTGACGGTGCCGGCGGAGGTGGTCGGGACGGATCCGCCCAACGACCTGGCGGTGCTGAAAGTGGACCTGCCGGCGGACCAGCTTCACCCGGTGGAGCTGGGCTCATCGCAGGAACTGCGGGTGGGACAGCGGGCGCTGGCCATCGGCAGTCCCTTCGGACAGTTCGACCGCACCCTGACCACCGGCGTCATCAGCGCGCTGGGCCGCACCCTGCAGACGGAGAGCGGCCGGGTGATCCGCAAGGTCATTCAGACCGACGCGGCCATCAACCCGGGCAACTCCGGCGGACCACTGCTGGATGCGCGCGGCCGGCTGATCGGCGTGAACACAGCCATCGTCTCGCCCAGCGGGGCCTCGGCCGGCGTGGGGTTTGCCATTCC
>JACIWP010000313.1 GCA_014360855.1 Anaerolineae bacterium | reverse complement strand
GCCAGCTCCGTCAGCTCATCGCCGGCAGGGATTGGCGGAGCCGGCACGCGCTCGGAATAATGGCCGGCGGCGATGCGCCGGGTGGCGTACAGCAGATGCCGCAGAGGAGCGACAATTTGCTGGCTCATGAAGAGGCTGGCCAGGACGGCAATGATCACTCCTACCAGTGTAGCCAGCGCCAGCGATTCCCGCAAGGCGCTCTGAAAGTTGATGTATAGATCGGCTTCCAGGGACTGGGCGGTCATCATGTGACCCATCATCGGTCGGCCCATCATAGCATTGCCCATCATCTGCGCCATGGCGGCCAGATGGCGGTCGAACGCCGGCCGGCCGCTGACCTGTACCGTCAGCGCCAGCACCACCATGCCGGTAGCGATCACCAGCAAATATGATACGAACAGCTTGCGGCTGAGACTGCGTCGGATCCAGGAAATCATGGCTCCCGCCCCCTATCCTCAAACCGGTATCCCACGCCGCGCACGGTGACGATAAAGCTCGGCTGGTCCGGGTTATCCTCCAGCTTGCGGCGGATTTTTCCGATATGCACGTCCACGACCCGCTCTTCGCCGTAGTAGTCCTCGCCCCAGACGTGGGAGAGAATCTGCTGGCGGGTGAGCACCAACCCGCGGTGGCGCGCCAGGGTCCAGAGAATGTCGAATTCGATCTCAGTCAGCTCCACCGGCAGGTCATCCTTCCAGACCTGCCGCCGGCCGGCGTCTATGCGCAGGCGGCGAAATTCGAGCACTGCCGGAGCCACGATCGTAGATGGCGGGGCGTTCAGCCGGCGCAGTGCCGCCTTTACCCGCGCCACCAGCTCGCGCGGGCTGAAGGGCTTGGTCACATAATCATCTGCCCCCAAGGTAAGTCCCACAATGCGGTCTGTTTCCTCCGATTTGGCGCTGAGCATAATAATATAGGTGCTGGACGTCCGACGAAGTTCCCGCAGGACGTCAATGCCGTCCATACCGGGAAGCATAATGTCCAGGATCACGATATCCGGCCGGCTCGACTGCGCCAGCTTCAGCCCATTGATGCCGTCCTGCGCTGTCAGCACCCGGTACCCTTCCCGGCGCAGATACGCGCTGATAAGGTCCAGGATGTTTTGCTCGTCGTCTATTACCAGAATCGTTTCTCCAGCCATCGCCAATCACTCTCACTACAAGGTCTTGTACATCACCAATACCATAGCATAGTTTTGAAGAATTATCAACTTTGCGGAGCCATCAGGCAGTTGAAACCGGGACTATGCCTGCGAGGTCGACGCAGACTTCGCGCCCACTGCTGTGACTCCGGCCGTCATGCAATTTGCCCTGCCCAACACGTCGGATTACCCTACCCTCATCCGCTTCATTGTAGGGAACCTTACACAAGTTCGCGCCGGCACGGAATATGATATGATTAACAATGTGGTAGAAAGGAAGTGACCGATGGGCCAAGAGAGTGTGCACCCCAACCGCCTGGCCGGCGAGGCCAGCCTGTACCTGCGCCAACATGCCCACCAGCCGGTGGACTGGTATCCCTGGGGGCCGGAAGCGCTGGCGCGCGCCCGGGCCGAGGACAAACCGATCCTGCTCAGCATCGGCTATTCCTCCTGCCACTGGTGCCACGTCATGGCCCACGAGTCGTTCGACAATCCGGAAATCGCCGGCCTGATGAACCAGCACTTCGTAAGTATCAAGGTGGATCGCGAGGAGCGGCCCGACCTGGACGAGATCTACATGACCGCGGTACAGCTCATCGCCGGCCAGGGGGGCTGGCCGCTGACGGTCTTCCTCCTGCCCGACGGCCGGCCCTTTTACGGCGGCACCTATTTCCCGCCGCAGGAGCGGCACGGCCTGCCAGCCTTTCCCAGCCTGCTGGAGGCACTGAGCCAGGCCTATCGGGAACGCCGGCGGGAGGTGGAGCGCGCCGCCGAGGAGACGACGCGCGCCCTTCGGGAAGTGGTGCGAGCGACACGTGCCGCCGGCCCCGTATCCGCAGACCTGCTGGCGGAGGCACGCGCCCACCTGCTGGACGCGTACGACCGGCGCCACGGCGGGTTCAGTGTGCGGCCCAAGTTCCCCCAAGGGGCCACGCTGGCATTATGGGCGCGCTGGGCGCCGGCGGATGAAGAGGTCCGCTCTGCCTGGCTCTTCACCCTGGACCAGATGGCGCTGGGCGGCATGTATGACCTGGTGGGCGGGGGCTTCCACCGCTATTCCGTGGACGAGCGCTGGCTGGTGCCCCATTTTGAGAAGATGCTGTACGACCAGGCCCTGCTGGTGCCAGTATACCTGCGCGCCTATCAGCTCACCGGGATGGCCCACTACCGCCGGGTGGTCGAACACACCCTGGATTATCTCCTGCGCGAGATGGCCCTGACGCCGGCCGGCTTCGCCTCAGCCCAAGACGCCGACACGCCAGAAGGAGAGGGACGCTACTACGCCTGGACGGCGGAGGAGTTCGATGCCGCCGTGGGGGAGGAGGACCGCGCTTGGGCGCGTCAGTTCTTTGGCGTCAGCGAGCGGGGCAATTACCACCGCATGACCCTGCCGCGCCAGTCCATGACGATAGCGGAGCTGGCGCGCCGGCTGAATACCGATGAGGAAGGCGCCTGGGCGAGGGTGGACGCTGTGCGCCGGCGCCTGCTGGAAGCGCGTCAGGCCTGGAGGGTACCGCCGGCGCGCGATGACAAACTGCTGGCCGGCTGGAACGGCCTGGCCATCGCCGCCCTGGTGGAGGCCGGCCGGGCTTTGGGCCGCTCCGATTATCTGGACGCGGCGCGCCGCACGGCGGATTTCATCCTGGAAAGCATGTCGGATCCCGCCGGCCGCCTGCATCACTGGTATGCCACCGGCGCGGCGCGCGGTCTGGCCTTCCTGGACGATTACGCGCATGTCATTCATGGTCTGCTGGAGCTGTATGTGACGGGGCATGAGCCGCGCTGGCTGGACGCGGCCGGCCGGCTGACCGAACTCGTCCTGGGCCATTTCTGGGATGCGGAGCTGGGCGGCTTCTTCCTGACCAGCGACGAGCACGAGCCGCTCATCGCCCGCCCGGTCACCTACAGCGATCTGCCCATCCCCTCCGGCAACGCCGTCATGGCACAGAACTTGCTGAGGCTGGGGAGATGGCTGCGCCGGCCCGTTTGGGAGGAGCGGGCGCGGCAGACCATGGAGCGGTTCGGCCACAGCATGACGCACAGCCCACAAGCCTTCTCGGCCATGTACCTGGCGTTGGATATGCTCTTCCATCCGGAGGAATAGCCGGCGTCGTTCCTACAGCGAAGATGGCGCCCCTTACGGCAGAGGAACCAGCAGACT
>JACIWP010000312.1 GCA_014360855.1 Anaerolineae bacterium | reverse complement strand
TCATGCATAAGCCACCCAGGCTCAGCCCGCGGTTGAAGATGAGCGCCAGGATGAACGAGATAAACATGGTCAGCGTAATGTAGAAGGCTCCGAAGATCAGGGTCAGTTGCAGGCTGTGCCAGAACTGCCGGCTGGCGAAGATGGTGGCGAAATTGTCCAGGCCCACGAAGACCATGGCGCCTTTCCGCACCGAGGTCAAGGCGAGATAAAAGCTGTACAGGGTGGGATATAGGCTCACGGTGCCGATCAGGACCAGCGCCGGCGCCAGCAGAAAATACGGGTATAATTGGCTGGAACGTTGTTGGAATATCCTGCTCCATCCCCGCGCGCGGGTTTTTTCTGTTACCGCATACATACGCATCCCTTTTGGCCGGGCGATGCCGGCGGATCGTGTGAAGAGGAATTCCAATGGGTAGCCCTTTCGCCGGCCACCATGGGCCGGCGAAAGGGCGGCTAGATACTCAGGCCATTTACTTGAAGTAGCGTTTGATGACCTCGTCCTGGGCCTGCTGCAGATGGGTAGCGGGGTCCAGCTTCGGATCCAGCATCAGCTCCTGCAGGGCGATGGCCAGGGCATCCAGGCTTTCGGTGTAATAGGGCGACTGCTCCATGAACACACCGTTCTCGGCCAGGTTCTTGGCGGTTTCGCGGTAGAAGTCGCTGTCGAACGCGGAGGCCCGGAATGCTTCGTCAATAGTAGGAATGCCGTACATGTTGCTGGCATACTGTGCCAGGACCGGCGGGTTCATGAAGAAGTTGAGCCACGCCAGGGCGCCCTTGGGGTTCTTGGCGTTTTTCGGCACGGCCCAGGTCTCGCCGACCAGGAAGACATAATGTTTGCCCTCTTTGAAGGCCGGGGCCAAGCCGAGCTTCGTCTCGCCGGCGTTGATCTTGTCCTTTAAGCCGGGGATGAAGAGGAAAGACCAGGAGCCGCCGCGCACCGAGGCGGCCTTGCCGTCCACCCACGGCGTCTCGCCGGCGGTAAAATCACCCGTGAAGCAGGTCTCGGGGATATACCCCTTGCTCAGGAGTTCACGCGCCCAGTTCACTACCTCGACGGTCTCAGGGGTGGCCCAGGCGGGTTTGCCCTCCGCATCAAAGACATGGCCGCCGTTGGAGCGGATCCAGGGGCCCCAGGTCAGCTCGACCGCCGCGTAGTGCCGGCCGGCGAAGAAGGTGGAGATATATTTGCCCTCTTTGGCCAATCGCTCCCCCTCTTTCAGCCAGTCCTGGGGGGTGGTGGGCCAGCCGTTGGGGAAGTCCGCCACATTGTAATACCAGGCACCGCCGCGCACGTCTGCGGTCACGCAGTAGCGCTTGCCCTGGTAGATGCAGGCCTGCGCATCGGCATTGGAGAGCTGGCTTGCCCAGGGAGTATCCTTGACCAGTTCGGTGATGTCCATCAGGGCGCCGGCGCTGACCAGTTGAGGCACTGCCTGGCTGCCAAGCTCGGTGACGTCGGGCATTTCGCCGCCAGACTGGGCGATGAGCGCCAGTTTGAGCGCGATCTGGTCCCAGGCGACCTGTTCGTAGTTGACCTTGATGCCGGTGGTGGCTTCGAACGAGGTGATCAACTGCTTGAGGCTAACGGCGGCCTGATCCTCGGTGTTGGTCAGGTCATAGCGCGCCCAAACCGTGATAGGTTCTGGCTTCGCCTCGACTGGGACTTCGACGGTCTTTTCCACCACCACTGTCTTTTCCACCGGCTTTTCCACGACCACAGTTTCCTTGACGACTTTCTCGACGACCTGGGGCGTGGGTGCCGGCGCGCAAGAGGCGAGCACCAGGAGAATGACCATCAGGAGACCGACTAGCGACCACTTGTGTTTCATCTTGACCCTCCTCAGATTGCATCGTTTGGCTGACCAAGGCGCATCCTGATCATGATCGGATCCAGCTTGCCAGGCTTTCACAGGCTTTCACCTCCCCCTTGTACCTCGTGGTTGGGACACCGGCCGGTGCTCTCGCCGGCGATAAAGTAGGGCCGGACCAATACTTGGGTCTCTGATAGCGGCTCATTTTTCAATAGGGCGACCAGCATCTGGGCGGCTAGCGCCGCCGACTCGTCGGCTCGGATATCGATCGCCGTGGGATGGAAGGTGCCCAGCGCGGCCGCAGTGGAGCGGTCGAAGCAGATCAGGGAAAGGTCCTCTGGGATACGAATGCCGCGCGCCTTAGCGGCGTTGATAGCGCCCCAGGCGGCAATATCGGTCCAGAAAATCACCGCCGTGGTCTGGGGATACTGTTCCACTAGCCGGCCCATTGCCTCGGCGCCGGCCTCGGGGGAAACGCCGCACGGGAGGGTTTGCCCTGAAAGGTGATAGCTGGCGCATGCCTCTGCGAAGGATTCCAACGCCCGTTCGACGAGTCCGAAGCCCCGGTCTTCCTGATGGAAGTACATGATGTGCCGATGGCCCAACTCAGCCAGATGCGCCACGCATTCGTGCATCGCATATTCCACATCCATGTCCACGTAGACGAGGCCGGCGTTGTCCGCGCAGCGGCCGAAGAGGACGAAGGGCAGATTCGCTTGGCGAAGGATGTCGATGCGAGGGTCTACCATACGCACCTGGAGCAAGATGACGCCGTCCACTAATCCGCTCTGTACCACCCGGCGCAGGTTTTCATGGCTTGGGGCGGCGTGTGTCAGGAGAAGGAAGTCGTAATTTTCCTGGTTGAAGACGTTGGCGGCGCTGGCGATGATCTTCATTTCCAAATTGGCGATGCCGGGGGTGACGAGGGGGAAGGCGAAGCCGATGATGCCGGTGCGTCCGCCGGCCAGACGCTGTGCCAGGGGGTTCGGCTGATAGCCTAACTCCTCGATGGCCTGGAAAATGCGCCGGCGCGTCTCCTCGGAGACCGGCCGTTTGCCGTTCAGGGCATGGGTGACCACGGTCTTGCTGACCCCTGCGCGCTGAGCGACGTCCGCGATGGTTGGACGTTTGCCATTGTGCTTGCGCATAGCCCCTCGCAGAAAAGAGGTGAACGCCAGTTCTATTTGTCTACTGCATTATAACACAAAACGGTTTGCGTGTCAAGTATAATGGACAAACCAGCGGCAACGTCGCGTTCGGTCTTGCGGTCTTCATTTCGCCGCGCCGCCTGGTTCGAATGGAAAGAGCGCCGGCGCCGGCTGTGTGGCGGGGCCGCACCTGGCGCGTGCTGGGCCGGCCCGGTTTGACAAATTGGCCGAATTCCATATAATTTTGTCCGAAATGTTCCTCGGTAGCTCAACAGGCAGAGCGGCCGGCTGTTAACCGGTTGGTTGCAGGTTCGAGTCCTGCCCGGGGAGCCAGTGCGGACAG
>JACIWP010000311.1 GCA_014360855.1 Anaerolineae bacterium | reverse complement strand
AGACGAAGGTGGGGCCTTTTGATGCGGTCATCCCCCGCATCAAGGGCTCCGCCTATATCACCGGATTTCATACCTTCGTGGTGGACCCGGAAGATCCGCTGGGCGAGGGCTTCTTGCTGACATGAGGAGCCGGACAGATGTATCAGCTTCTTGGTCAAAAATAACTCACTTGCGCAAACCCTTAAAATGTATTATATTACGGACGTACCCGTTCCCTTACAGTCTGCTCCGTAGCCTTTGGCCCCAGTCTGCGAAGGTCTTTGCTCGTTAGAAAGGAGGTGATGGAGCGAGAGAGCTTCGATTGAAGAGACGGCAGAAGTCCATTCCCCTGTCCGAACTGCGTCGTTGTGCCTCTTTGGCACGCCATGAACGTATCCCAAAATGGAGAGGAGGGAAGCGATGGAAATCATCAAGCGGCAACCCCGGAAGGAGGCTCATCCGTACATTCCGGAGTTGAAGGAGCTGTATCGGCAGGGACGTATCACGCGCAAGGAATTCCTGCGCAACGCGACACTGCTGGGCATGTCGTTCGCGGCGGCCTCTGCGTTCCTGGCCTCCTGCGCCCCGAAGCCCACCGAGGCACCCACCCCCGCCCTGCCCACGGCGACACCAGTGCCTCCCCGGCCACGCCGGTGCCTTCCACGGCGACGCCAGTACCCCCGACGGCGACGCCGGCCCCGACGGCTGCGCCGGCCGCCGGCCCCAAGCGCGGTGGTGTCCTGCGCATCTCTGGTCCCGTCCATAAGATCACCAATCCGGCGCAGTACTCCTGGGTGGTGCCGTCCAACCAGACGCGCATGATCTGTGAGTACCTGACGTACACGGACAAGGACAACATCACCCATCCGTACCTGCTGGAGAAGTGGGAGGCCAGCGAGGATCTGCTGACCTGGACGCTGTATCTGCGCAAGAACGTGACGTGGAACAACGGGGACAAGTTCACGGCGGACGATGTGATATTCACGATGAACCAGTGGCTGGACCCGGATATAGGTTCGTCCATGCTGGGGTTGATGTCGTACGTGACGCCGGAGGACATCGAGAAGGTGGACGACTACACGGTGCGGCTGCATCTGAGCCGGCCGGAGATCGCGGTGCCGGAGCACCTGTTCCATTATCCGGCGCAGATACTGCATGCCAAGACGTTTGAGGGGGACATCATCAAGGCGCCGGTGGGGACGGGCCCATACCTGCTGGAGGAGTACGTGGCGGGGCAGGTGTTTCGGCTGAAGCGCCGGCCGGATTACTGGCAGACTGGTGCCGACGGCAAGCCTCTGCCCTATCTCGACGGCATGGTGTGGACCGACATGGGCACCGAAATGCAGCCCCAGATTGCGGCTCTGAAGTCGGGCGAGATCGACATGATTGACCAGGGCGATGCGGGCGGAGTGGAGGTTTTCCTGGGTCTCCGGGATGACCCGAATGTCCAACTGCTCCGCCTGACGACGGCTGTCACCCGCGTCCTGCGCATGCGCGTGGACATGGATCCGTGGACGGATGTGCGGGTGCGGCAGGCGCTGAAGCTGTGCCAGGATCGGAAAAAGATCCTCCAGCTCGCCTTCTTCGGCGAGGGTCTGGAGGGCCAGGACTGCCACGTGGCGCCGGTGCATCCGGAGTACTGCCCCATCGAGACGCCGAAGTACGATCCGGAGAAGGCGAAGGCCCTGCTGGCGGAGGCCGGCTATCCCGACGGGATTGACGTGGAGATAGCGGTGGGCGCCGACTGGCCGGAGGTGGTGACCTATGCGGAGACGCTGAAGGAGGATGCGGCGCCGGCGGGCATTCGGCTGAAGATCAACTCCATGCCGACCAGCCAGTACTGGGACCTGTGGACGGAGGTGCCGCTGGGCATCACGCCGTGGACGCACCGTCCGCTGGGCACGATGGTGCTGAACCTGGGATACACGGCCGATGCGCAGGGCAACCCGGTGCCGTGGAACGAGACCCGGTGGGTGGACGAGGAGTTTGTGGATCTGTTGAACAAGGCCAACGGGACGCTGGATGTGGAGGCGCGGCGCAAGATCATGTGCGACCTGGAGCGCATCCAGCAGGAGCGCGGTCCCATCGGCATCGCTTTCTGGATGAATGTCTGGATGGCACTGGGCAAGAAGGTGCGCAACGCCCAGCCGCATCCCACTTCCTACATGCTGTTCAACGAGGTGTGGCTGGAAGAGGCATAAGGCGCCGGCCGTTCCGCACGAAATATACCGCGCGGAGGATGGGAGAGTGGAGGAAACTCCCCACTCTCCCATTTATGTGTTTACCATTCGAAAAGGGGCTCCTGAGCGATGATTTGTTACGTGGATATCGAACATGAGGATGTGCTGAACGACCCGGCCAAGCGCGATGAGCACCTGGCATGGGCTATGGATGTCAAACTGCGGCTGGAAGAGCTGTCGCCGGCGCCCTGTCTGGTTCAGCATTATTCCCGCGTGACCCTGGAGCGGTTGAAGGCCTGGGGCGTTCGGGCCGTGATCATCAGCGGGAATGCCTCGGATTGGGAGCGCTATCCCGCCGGCGCCTTCGACGCCCTGTACGAACTCATTCGCGAGGCGGATTTCCCCATCCTGGGCATTTGCGGCGGCCATCAGCTCATCGCTATGGCGCACGGCGTGCCGACCGGCCCCATCCGCCTCCTGAGCGCCGGCGAGGAGGGTGAGGGCGGTTTCGGCGGCGCAAGATATTTCAAGGAATGGGGCTTTCTCCCTGTGGATGTTCTCCATCCCGACCCGTTGTTCGAGGGGCTGGGGGAACATCCCGTTTTCCTCGAGATACATTACTGGGAGGTCAAACAGGTTCCGGCGGACTTCGTGCTGTTGGCCTCTCGACCGACATGCCCGGTGCAGGCGATGAAGCATCGGGAAAAGCCGCTGTACGGCGTGCAGTTTCACCCGGAGGCGTTTATTCTCCCCCATCAGCGCTACCGCAGTCCTCTGGTGCGGATCGTGTACCCCGAGGGGTATGATCAGGCTCAGCCGGATGGGCAGGTCTTACTGCGGAATTTCCTGCGAATGGCCGGCGTAGCACCCTCGCTGTAGGCATAGCCAGGATGTGTTAGTTTTCTCACTATTGACAAATAGCGAAACTTGTGTTATGATAGTACACACATCGCCTTTTCAGCAGGTATGGACAAGTTTTGCCGTACATTTTTGAACCGACCCGTCATAGAACACAAGGGCACAATCACAACCTTCTACCTCGCTCTGCCCAGGGTGTCCTTTTGCGAGACTGCCGCTTGGAGGGAACAGTCTCGCAGGATTGGATACAGGACATTTCTCGTGTCCACAACGTCCACCGGGCTTATATCATGCATGTTACAGT
>JACIWP010000310.1 GCA_014360855.1 Anaerolineae bacterium | reverse complement strand
ATCTGTACGTCGCATCGCCGGCCCTTGCTCCGGACGGCCGTCGCCTGGTCTACATGGTGCGTCTGCACGATCATTGGGACCTCTTCCTGCTGGACCTGGAGACCGGCCAACGCACCCAGCTCACGCGCAGTTCTGCCCTGGCCGGGCACGCCGCGGACAATGTCTCGCCGGCCTGGTCGCCGGACGGGCGGTTCATCGCCTTTTTCTCGAACCGGGATGGCACATGGCGGATGTACATTATGGCGGCCGATGGTTCCGACCAGCGGCCGTTCCTGGAGGAAGCGCTGGCCGGCCTGACCTTCACCTACCAGAACGCCCGCGAACGGATGGTCCACTGGGGGCCGGGGACGCCGTAACCCCTCCCACCTGCTAGAACAGCCGCTCCTGCAGTGCATCGCTGGGCAGTGTGCCGCGGCTGGCGAGCATATGCGCCAGCCGGCTGGTCTCCGGCAGGCGGTGCTGTCGGGTACAGCGCAGTACCAGCTCCACGGCTGTCTCCAGGTCCACCCGATGCCCGATGGAGACGAAGAGCGGTGCGGCGCCGGCGCGCGTCCTCACCACTGCCCCAATGCACTCCTGGCCGTCGGTCAGCGGCGTCCAGGCCCCGCGTTCCGCCGGCGGCGCGGTGAACCGCCCCACCAGGCGCGACTTGGCGCACCCGATGCTGGGCCAATCCAGCACCACCCCCATATGCGAGGCCAATCCCAGCCGGCGCGGATGGGCGATGCCCTGCGCGTCGAAAATAAACACATCCGGCCACAGGTCCAGCTTTTCCAGTGCCGCCAGCACTGCCGGCCCCTCGCGAAACGCCAGCAGGCCAGGGATATAGGGGAAGGAGACGGGCACCTGCGCCAGGCTCTGGGCCGCCAGGCGCAGAGAGGGGAACTCGCACACCACTACGGCGGCGCGCGCCATATCCCCGACGAACCCAACGTCAACGCCGGCGACGTAACGCACGGCCTCGATAGCGACGGCGTTCTCGCGCACCACTTGCTGGGCCAGCTCCTGCTGGATGGTGGCCGCCTCTTCGGGGGACACATTCCACGGATGCGGGAACACCAGGCGCATGGCTGTGTACCTCCTGCCGCCATTATAGCCGGCTCCTGCTGGCCGGCAATTTGACAGTCTCCTCGCTTGTGCCCATAATGGGGCGATAGCTATTCGTAGAGAGCACGGGAGCATGATGTCAGGAACAGGGTTCGGTTTCTCGCTGATCAAAGAGGACAGCCGCACGGGGGCGCGCGCCGGCGTCATCCACACCCCCCACGGCGACATCCCCACCCCCATGTTCGCGCCGGTGGGCACTCAGGCCACCGTCAAAACCATGACCCCGCACGAGCTGAAGGAGCTGGGGGCCAAGATCATCCTTTCCAACACCTATCACCTCTATCTACGCCCGGGGCCCGACATCATCGAGAAGCTGGGCGGCCTGCATCATTTCATGTGCTGGGATGGGCCGATCCTCACCGACAGCGGCGGGTTTCAAATCTACAGCCTCCAGGACCTGCGCACTTTCCGCGAGGACGGTGTGGTCTTCCGCTCCCATATCGACGGTTCCCAGCACTTTTTCTCCCCGGAGAAAGCGGTGCAGATTCAGGAACAGCTCGGGGCCGACATCATCATGTGTTTGGACGAATGCGCCCCGCCCATGGATTATGAGTACAACCGCCAGGCGCTGGAACGCACACACCGTTGGGCGGTGCGCTGTAAAGAAGCCCACACGCGCCCCGATCAGGCTTTGTTCGGCATCGTTCAGGGCGGAGTGTTTCCCGACCTGCGGGCCTACAGCGCGGAGTTCATGGTCTCTCTTGATTTCCCCGGATATGCCATCGGCGGCCTGTCGGTCGGGGAGCCGAAGGAGGACATGCACGCCATCCTGGAACTGTTGAACGGCCTGCTTCCCAAGCACAAGCCCCGCTATCTGATGGGCGTTGGCTCGCCGGAGGATTTCTTTGAATGTGTGGCGCGGGGGGTGGACTTGTTCGACTGCGTCCTGCCGACCCGGCTGGCGCGCAATGCCGCCCTGCTGACGCATGAAGGCCGGCTCAATATCCGCAACGCCCCGTATGCCGACGACCCTCGCCCCATCGAAGAAGGGTGCGAGTGCTACACCTGCCGGCATTTTTCGCGCGCCTATCTGCGCCATCTCTTTAAGGCCGGCGAAATCCTCGGCCTGCGCCTGGCCACCATTCATAACCTGCATTTCGCGCTGGACCTGATGCGCCGCATCCGCCAATCCATCCTGGACGGGACCTTCGCCGATTTCAAGGAGCAGTTCCTGCGCCAGTACAAAACGACCGATTACGCCGTTCGGGAGGCCAACCGTCTCCGCCGGCTGGAATCCCTGCGCGCTCGCTCGTCGCGCGGGGGATAACCCCTTTCAAGGAGGCATTCGTTCACCCATGAATCCGTTCCAGGCCGTCGTTCTGGGCATCGTACAGGGAGCCACTGAGTTCCTGCCCATCAGCAGTTCCGCCCATCTGGTGTTGGTGCCGTGGCTGTTGGGCTGGGCCTCCCCGGGCCTGGTGTTCGATACTATCGTGCATTGGGGGACATTGGCGGCGGTGGTGCTGTATTTCGCCGGCGACCTGTGGGTGATTATCCGCGATTGGCTCCTGGGCACCTTCCGACTGCGGCCGGCCACCCCGTCCACGCGGCTCGGCTGGCTCATCATCCTGGGCACCATCCCGGCCGTGCTGATGGGTGGCCTGGGGGAAAAGCCCGTGGAAGCGCTTTTTGCCGCGCCGGCCTGGGCCGCCGGCTTCCTGCTGGTCACCGCGGCCATCCTCGTGTTCAGCGAGCGGATTGGCCGGCAGACGAAAGAGGCCGAGGGCATGACCTGGTGGGAAGCCCTCCTCATCGGCCTGGCACAGGGGCTGGCGCTGGCCCCCGGGATTTCCCGCTCCGGCGCCACCATTGCCATGGGACTGGTGCTGGGATTGCGCCGGCCGGCCGCCGCCCGCTTCAGCTTCCTGCTCTCGGTGCCGATTATCCTGGGCGCCGGCCTGTTCCAGCTTCTCGACTTCGTGGGGACGCCTGGGGCTTCGGACTCCGCCGGCCTGCTGGCCGCTGGCTTCCTCGCCGCCGCTGTATCTGGTTTTCTCGCCATCCATTTCCTGCTGTCGTTCGTGCGCCGGCGCCGGCTGTATCCCTTCGCCGCCTACTGCGCTCTGCTGGGGATTACAGCGCTGGCTCTCTATTTTCTGCGCTAAAGGGCGGGTTCCATGCGGCGCGCTGTTTCGGTCACCTGGTGCGTCATCGTGATGCTTGCCGGCATGCTTACTGCCTGCAGTGCCGCGGCGCGCCCGGCGCCGACCCTGGTGCGTA
>JACIWP010000309.1 GCA_014360855.1 Anaerolineae bacterium | reverse complement strand
CTGGGAGCGCGCCGGCGCCTTCATCGGGATGCTGTTCGGCGGCCTGGCGATCCTGGTGCTGTTTCCTGTTCTGCGGGCGATCCATCCTCTGCTGGGCCTGATCGCGGCGATTATCTTCTTCTTCGGGGTTGCCATCGGGTTTTCCATTATCTGGATGCGGGTTTGCGACCTGCTCGTCGGCTTACCGCGCTACGCCAGTGTGCTGTTCTACCGCCAGCGCGGCAACGATGAGGTGTTCTTCTCCTTCGCAAATCGCTCATATGGTGAGCGATTTATGCGAGCGAATCAGCCGGCCAGCGAGCAGGAGGTCTCCGGGCAGAGCTAGTCCCAGATGTCCCGCCGGCGCTGCCATTCGTCCTGTTCCTTCGCCAACGCCTCCAGCGCGGAACGCACGATCTCCTCGTCGCGGGCAGTTTCTTCCGCGATGGCCTTCCAATCCTCCTCCGCCGGAACGGGCGCACCTGGTCGTTCCTTCTCCAGCGCCTCTTGCGGCGCTGGTTCCAGAGTCTCCGGGATGCGGTCGGCGCGCGGTGCTGTCTCCGCCTCCGCGGCGGTGGGCGCCGGCCGGCGGACCGGAAGCGGGACGGCACGATATATTTCAGGACGCACGGCCTGCCGGAGTGAGCCGGGCGATTGTTCCCACCAGGCGTGAAGCTGTTCCAGATCCAACTCTCCAATCAGCAGGCCCTCCACTGCACTGCCCATGCCGGCAATGATGCCGTCGACACGGCCGGTGATGGGAGCCGGGCCGGCGATGCATGATGTGCCGATCCCGTGCGCTTCCTGTCTTTCCCTCAACCAGGGAATACGCCCCACCAGGAAACATTCGATGCCGTACAGCTCGTTCTCGATGATGCGGGACTGAAAGGCGATATGCATGGCGTGTGCGATCTCTGCCTCATGCACTGCGGCCAGGTGCACCAGGATATCCGCGCCGGCGCCGGCCAGCGCACGGGCGGTTTCAGGGAACAGGATATCCTCCCCGATCAGCACGCCGATACTGCCGGCCGGCGTGTGGATCACGGCCAGGTTGTTGCCCGGCGCATGTCCTCGCCAGCGGGGGCGGAGGATGTGGGTCTGGTCCTGCCGGCCGAGCAGGGCGCCATCCGGGCCAAAGACGTAGGCGCTGTGCAGTGCCAGGGGAGGAGTAGCCGGGCATGGGCAGGTGCCGGCGACTATGACGAGCTGATAGCGCCTGGCGAGCTTTGCGTACATCTGCACGTATGCTTCCTCTAACCGGCCCAGATTGGCGGGGTTTTCCAGCCATTCCATGAGCGCGGCGGCATAATCGGCGCGCAGTATGCCGGCCAGTGGACGGGCCAGGAGGCCGCGTGCCCGATCTCTCAGCGGCCGGCGCGGGGCGGTGGCGCTGGCGGCGGCGCGTGCTAGGCGCGAACGGGGGCCGGTCAGGAGCGGGGCGGCCGACAGCAGGCCCATGCCTTCCGGCAGAACAAGCAGGTCGGCATGGCGTTCGCGTGCCATGCCGGCGAACCGCTCGATCGCCTCCTGGTACGCGTCGAGCGATGCCTCTACCCGCGCCTGATACTGCACGCAGGCTGCGTGCACTGTGGTAGAACTGTTCCCCATATCGCACCTCCGCAATCTTCCATCAAAGGGCGTCTCCCTGCCGGCAGGAGAGACGGCGTTACAGCGATCGCAGGGCCTGGTCCAGGTCCTCTTTCAAGTCTTCGACATGCTCGATGCCGGCGGACAGGCGCACCAATGCCCGGCTGATGCCCACTTTCGCCAGCTCTTCCTCGGTCAGCGCGGCGTGGGATGAATGCGCCGGGTACAGGATCGTGGACTGGACATCGCCGAGCGTGGTGGCCGGCTGGATGATGCGCAGGCGTTCCATCAGCGCAAAGGCTTTTTGGGCGTTGCCATCCTTGATCTCGAAGCTGAGCACCGCGCCGAACAGCCCGTT
This sequence comes from Anaerolineae bacterium, assembly GCA_014360855.1. Taxonomy (NCBI): domain Bacteria; kingdom Bacillati; phylum Chloroflexota; class Anaerolineae; species Anaerolineae bacterium. The sequence goes on along the minus strand of JACIWP010000309.1, from coordinate 1,405 downwards.
GCGGAAGAGCCGGCCGGCCAGCGCATGGCCCGGATGGCTCGGAAGGCCAGGGTAATACACCCGCGAGACCCCGGGATGGCTTTCCAGAAAGCGTGCCAGTTCCATGGCATTGGCGCACTGGCGCTCAAAACGCAGAGGGAAGGTCTTCAGGCCGCGCAGGGTCAGATAAGCGGCGTGAGGGTCCAGGTTGCACCCTAACTGATAGGATGTGATGTACATCTGCTCAAAGTCAGGGGCGCGGCAGAGCACGGCGCCGGCCAGCACATCCCCGTGGCCGGCGAGGAATTTGGTCAGGCTGTGCACCACGAAATCGGCGCCGAAGCTCATGGGCTGAAGGGTCATAGGGGTCGTGAAAGTGCTGTCAATGATGGCTCTGGCGGCGTAGCGGTGTGCCAGCTCCACCACTGCCGGCGCGTCGATGACCTTGAGCAGGGGATTGGTGAGCGCTTCAAATATTACCAGCCGGGGGCGCCTGGTGCGCAGGATATCTTCCACCTCATCCAGATGGGTGAAATCGGCGATGATGGGTTGCAGGCCCAGGCGCGGCAGGAGCGAGTTGACCAGAGCATAGGTCGTGCCGTAAATGTCGGCGGCACACAGGACAGCGTCGCCGGCGCGCACCTGGGAACCCACGATGGCCAGATGCACCGCCGCCATGCCCGAACTGCAGGCCAGGGCGGCGTCGGCGTTTTCCAGGGTGGCCAGCGCCTGCTCCAGCGCGTTGGTGGTGGGAGAGGCATAGCGCGCATACACATAGCCGGGCGTGCGAGAGGCCAACACATCATCCAGCTCCCGGGTATGTGGGTAGGTGAAGGTGGTGGCCAGGTGAATGGGCGTGGTGGAAGGACGGGCAGGGATAGGGTCCTGATGTTCGCCGGCATGCACGCACTGGGTCTCCAGCCGGCGCGCCAGGATGCGCGCATCGCGCCGGCGCAACTGCATCGCGGCAGGAAGTTTCGGCTGTTCGCTGGTCATGGAAGATGTCCTCCTGGTGCAGGATGTAATGTATGCTGGGTCGGTATGCACAGCTTACCACCATGGAGCGAGGTATGTCAATTTGACAGGCCGGCCCGATTGCGGTATATACAATACCCAGGTAAGGTATAAGGAGAGGCGCCATGGAAGGGCAAGGCGAGATGAACAGCGTGCCGGAGCGGACCGAGATTATGCGGCGACTGCGCCGGCTGGAAGGGCAGGTGCGCGGCATCCAGAAAATGCTGGCGGAAGGCCGGGAGTGCAAAGATGTCATCACCCAACTGCTGGCCATCCGCGGGGCGGTGGATGAGGTGGGGCTTCTGCTCCTGCGGGATGAGCTGAACCGCTGTCTGGTGGATGCAGAGGGAGCGAATGCTCCTGCTCCCGCCCAGGTCCAGCAGTTGCGGGATATCCTGCATCTGTGGATGCG